>JAISMQ010000285.1 GCA_031276685.1 Treponema sp.
GCAGGTCCCCTAGGGTGAATTGGTGGGGGCGCAAAAAAACAGGGGGACCGTGTGGGGCGCGGGGTGGTGGCGGGAAAAACGCCATGCCTGCATGGATTTTTCCCGCCGCCAGGACCCCAGAACACAGCTAAACCCTGTTTTTAAGCGCCCGTAGAGAATATCATTGCGGGTACATGCGCCGGCCCTGCCATCCCTTGAGGCTTTCCGCAAACTCGATTAACGTTGAGGCAGGTATGGAAAACCGTCTTGTCGCCGTTTTGGAAATCGGTTCCACGGGTATCAGGCTGCTGGTGGCGGAGATTCTGTCCGGCGGCGGGTGGCGGGTGCTGGACCGGGCGGAAAAGCCCGTCGCCCTGGGGCGGGATGTGTTTACCTCCGGGGGCGTTTCCCGGAAATCCCTGCTGGAGTGCCTTCTGGTCCTGAAAAATTACCGCGAACTCCTGGGGGGCTGGGGGATCCGGGACGGGGATATTCATATTATCGGGACCAGCGCCCTCCGCGCCGCCCGGAACCGGGACGTGTTCGCGGACCGGGTCCGGCGCGAAACGGGTTTCCAGCTTTCCATTGTGGAGGGAATCGAGGAAAACCGGCTGATGTACCTGGCGGTCCGCTTTGCCATTAAGCGCGATTTTAGCCTGTTTTGGCGGGGCAACTCGATGATCATCGAGATTGGCGGGGGCTCCACGGAGATCATGCTTCTCCGCCGGGGGCAGATGGTGGCGGCCCACAGCCTGGCCCTGGGGACGATTTTAATCGACCAGCAGTCCCGCGCCGGCCCGGCCTCGGGCCATTTCCAGGAACGGTACCTGAACGAGAACGTTAGGATTACTGCGGGTTTTTTGAGCGCGGAACTGGATCTGGCGCGCATCAGGACTTTTGTGGTCGCCGGTTCCGATGCGCGGCTGGTTTCGGAACTGGCCGGATCGGAGCTGAACGAAAACTGCCGGGTTATCGACCGGGAATCTTTTATCGCCTTTGCAGATAGGATCCAGGACTATACGGTGGAAGAATGTGTGCGGTCCCTCAACATCAGCTTTGCCCATGCGGAGGGGATGCTCCCCAGCATCCAGATCTACCGTTTTTTCCTTGAGCAGACTGACGCCGCCCGTGTCGTGGTGCCGCTGGTCTCCATCCGGGAAGGTTTTCTTATCGATCTGGCCCTGGGGGTGGATTCGGAACTGCAGGAGGATTTCTACTCCCAGATCATCGCCTCTGCGGAGAATCTGGGGCGGAGGTACCTCTACGACGCGGCCCACAGCCGGCACGTGGCGGATCTGTGCCTTATCCTTTTTGATTCGCTGGGCCGGGAACACGGCATGAGCCGCCGGGAGCGGATGATGCTTGAGACTGCGGCGATCCTCCACGATGTCGGCACGTATATCCGGGGTTCCGGCCACCACCTGCACGGCCAGTACATTGTCGCCAATTCGGAGATCTTCGGCCTGCGTTCCGACGAGCTGGCCCTTATCTCCAACGTGATCCGCTACCACCGGGGGGAGCCCCCTTCCCAGGCGGAGGTGGCGTATATCTCCCTCCAGCGGGAGGACCGGATTCTGGTTCTAAAAATGGCGTCGATTCTCCGGGTGGCGGACGCCCTGGACCGGGGCCACACGCAGCGGGTAAAGGGGATCCGCCTGGAGCGGAAGGGGGAGCTTATGCTGATCCACACCGGGGACGTGCAGGATCTTTCCCTGGAGCGGATGGGCATCGAACAGAAGGCCGATATGTTTCAAGATGTTTTTGGCTGCAAGGTGATATTACCTTAGGGTTTGCGGGGAGGGGATTGTGGAACAGCGCTACCTGAGCCGGGATCTTTCCTGGATCGATTTTAACCGGAGGGTGATGGAGGAGGGGCTCAGGAAGGATCTGGCCCCCCTGGAGCGTTTCCGTTTTCTGTCGATTGTGTCTTCCAACTTCGACGAATTTTTTATGGTCCGGGTGGCGGGGCTCAAGCGGGCCCTGCGGGGCGATCCTTCGCGCCAGAGTCCCGGGGAGCAGTTGCAGGCCGTGTCCCGCGAGGCGCGGCGCATTGTCGGCGAACAGTACCGCTGCCTTGCGGGCGAGGTGCTGCCCGATCTTGCCCGCGGCGGCCTTGCGCTGTGCCGTCCCGCCTCCTATACCGCCGCCCAGCGCGATTACCTGTACGCCTACTTTATGAGCCAGGTTTACCCGCTTCTTACGCCGATGCGGATCGAAGACGAAAGGGCCCTGCCCGCTATCGACAGTTTTAGTATGAACGCGGCCTTCCTGCTGGAACCGGAAAGGGGCGGCCCCGCGCTTGCGCGGGCGGGGGACCCTGCGGGCGCTTACATGGCGGTGGTCCGCCTGCCCCCGGCCCTTCCCCGGATCATCAGGCTTCCCGCCGAAGCGGCCGGGGCGGAATCGGTCTGCCTGGCCCTGCTGGAGGATCTGCTCCTGGTCTGGGGGGGCGTGCTGTTCCCCGGCCTGCGGGCCGCAGAATCCCTGCTGTTCAAGGTGAACCGGGACGCGGATTTTTCCGTTGACGAAAAACGGGACGAGGATTTTATCGAGGCGATGGAGGAAGTGCTGGAAGGCCGGGAAACGTCGATGGCGGTGCGGGCGGTCTACTGCCCGCCGGGCGGCCGGCTCCTGGACGAACTGGCCCGGCGGCTTTCCCTGGGGGAAGACGATCTGTACCCCATGGATCCCCTGGACCTGGGGGGGCTTGCCGACCTGGCGAATATTCCGGGATTCGACCATCTGCGGGAAAAGCCCCGCCGGACCTACGCCGCGTTCGGCGCGGACGCATCCATCTGGGACGCGATAGGGGCGGGGGACCTGCTGGTCCACCTGCCCTACCATTCTTTTGATCCGGTGGTCCGGTTTTTCCAGGACGCGGCCTCGGACCCCCAGGTTCTCGCCATCAAGACGGCCCTGTACCGGACCAGCGGGAATTCGCCGATTGTCCGGGCGCTGGAAGACGCCGCGCTAAAGGGGAAGCATGTGACCGCCCTGGTGGAGCTTAAAGCCCGTTTTGACGAGGAGCGGAACATCTCCTGGGCCAACGAGCTGGAAAAGGCGGGGGTTATCGTGGTGTACGGCCTTGCCCGCCTTAAGATCCACGCGAAAATAACGATGGTGATCCGCCGGGAGAACGACAGGGTGAAGCGCTACGTCCACCTTTCGACGGGAAACTACAACGACAAGACCGCCCGGATCTACGAGGACCTGGGGCTCTTTACCTGCCGGGAGGATATCGCCTTTGACGCGGGGCTGATCTTCAACATGATCACCGGGTATTCGGCGATAGAGCCCATGCGGAAGCTGGTGATCGCCCCCACAAGCCTGAAGCACCGGCTGCTGGAGCTTATCGACCGCGAGATAAGCCGGTCCGACCGGGAAACCCCCGGCAGGATCATGGCCAAGCTGAATTCCCTGGCGGACACGGACGTTATCGACGCCCTGTACCGGGCCTCCGGGGCGGGGGTAAAGGTGTCCCTCTGCGTCCGGGGCGTCTGCACGCTGGTTCCCGGCGAGCCGGGGCTGTCGGAGAATATCCAGGTCCGGGGCATTATCGACCGTTACCTGGAACACTCCCGGATCTACTACTTCGCCAACGGCGGCGCGGAGGAACTCTACCTTTCCAGCGCCGACTGGATGCCCCGGAATCTGGAACGCCGCGTGGAATTGATGTTCCCGGTCCTGCAAGACGATATCC
>JAISMQ010000028.1 GCA_031276685.1 Treponema sp.
CCCCCAGGCCAAAAAGGCCGAGGATGGGATTCCTGAAAACGATGATAAGGGCCAGCAGAAAAAGCGTTACCAGGGGGACCAGGGCTACGAAGCGTTTCGCGTCACGGTAGCCTTCCAGATGTTCCCCCGCGCCGATGCGCTTCCCCACCATCACGGAACTGGCGTTTGCCAGGCCGCCGAAGAAGGCGAAGACAAAACCTTCCAGAACCCGGAAGACCGTAAAGGCCGCTATGCCCTCTTCGATCTGGCGCCCAATGATGATGTTCAGCAGAAGCTGCCCCAGGCCGTAGGAAACTTCGTTGCAGACAACGAAGGCCGTTTTGGAAAAGAACTGCCGGACAAAGGCCCGGTCCCAGCAGTAGTGATCCCGGATCCTGGTGATGTAGGATTTCTTGTCCAGAAAACAGTAGATGTACAGGACCAGGATGTGTACCGCCTGGGAGATCACGGTGCCGATAGCCGCCCCCTCCACCCCCAGCCTGGGGAAGCCGAGCTTGCCGAAGATCAGCGCCCAGTTGAAAAACGCATTGGTAACGATCGAGGCAAGCGAGGCGAACAGGGGTATCTTTACTTTTTCTATCGAACGGAGCAGGGAGGCGATAGCCATGGCAAGGACCTGCAGGGGGTAGCTCCAGCCCGCGATTCTCAGGTAGGGGATCCCGGCGGCCCGGATGCTTTCCTTGTCGGTGTAGATCCCCATGATAAACTCCGGGGCAAGGATAGCGGCGCCCCCAAAGACAAGGCTTATCGCCATCATGGTAACCAGGGTCAGCCCGTAGGCCCGGCAGATCCCCCGCTCGTCCCTGGCGCCCCAGTACTGGGCGAAAAATATCATGCCGCCGTTGCAGAATCCAAAGTACGCGCCAAAGAGCAGCATGGAAAAGAGCGAGCAGATCCCCACCGCCGCCACAGCGGTTTCCCCCAGGGTTCCGATCATGATCGTATCGACCATGCCGGCGGAGGTGGTAAGCAGGTTCTGCAGGGCTACGGGAAAACCGATGATAAGGATCTCTTCGTAAAACCGGCGGTTTCCGAAAAAGGATCTGTCCATCCTTTTATCATTGCACAGCTTGCCGCCGGGTGCTATCCTTGGCCTGCCGCGCTTGACGCGGCGGGAATGGGAGGCGGGAATGGGGATAATCAGCCGCTTGTGCGCGGAAGTACGGCTCCCCCGGATGCTCAGGGTACGGCAGTTTTTTGACGGGGCCCATATTGAGGCGGGGGATATTCACGCGGCCGTGATCGCCTGCTTGTCCCGGCCGGAACTTGGGGACCCGGTGCGGCCCGGCAAACGCTACGCCATCACCTGCGGCAGCCGGGGGGTGGACAAGGTGGCTCCTATCACCGCCGCCATCGCCGCCTTTGTCAGATCGCGGGGGGGCTGCCCCTTCGTGGTTCCCGCCATGGGAAGCCACGGCGGCGCCACCGCCGAAGGCCAGAAGGCCCTGCTTGCCGTTTACGGCGTTACCGAAGAATCCCTGGGCTGCCCCATCGTTTCCTCCATGGAAACTGTGCCGGTAGGCGAAACCGAACCGGGGCCCGGGGGGAAGCGGTACTGCGTGCGGATCGACAAGAACGCCGCCGGGGCCGACGGCATTATCGTGGCGGGGCGGATCAAGCCCCACACCGATTTTCGCGGCCCCTACGAAAGCGGGATCATGAAGATGATGGCTATCGGTCTGGGCAAGCGGGAGGGGGCGGAGATCTGCCACCAGAACGGTTTTGGCTGCATGGCGGAGATGGTCCCGCTTTTCGGCAAGGCCGTCATCAGACACGCCCCCGTGATCCTGGGCTTTGGAAATTTGGAAAACGCCTACGGCCAAGCCTGGAAATTCGCGGCCCTGCGGCCCGACGAAATTGAGGCAGGGGAGCCCGCCCTGCTCGAGGAAGCCCGTTCCCGCCTGCCCCGTATCCCCTTTGACAGCGCCGACGTGCTGGTGGTTGACCGGATCGGCAAGGATATTTCCGGGGACGGCATGGACCCCAACATCACCGGCGCCGGCCCCTGCACCCCCTGGCTTAGCGGGGGCATCAGGGCCAGCCGTACCGTCGTGCTGGACCTGACCGACGAGACCCACGGTACCGCCATGGGCGTCGGGGCCGCCCACGCCATTACCCGGCGGCTGTTCAACAAGGTGGATTTTGAGGCTACCTACGTGAACGCCCTTACCAGCCGGGGCATCGACTACGCGCGGATCCCCTGCATCCTGGAAAGCGACCGGGAGGCGGTGCAGCTTGCGCTGCGGACCTGCATCGGAGGCGATCCCGCCCGCCCCCGCATCGTCCGCATCGCCGACAGCCTCCATACCGAAACGCTGTGGGTATCCGAGGCTATGGAAGGGGAGGCCGGGGCCAGGGGCCTGGAAATCCAAAGCGGCCCGGAGGACTGGCCTTTCGACAGCAACGGTAACCTATGGTAGCGCCGGGCTGGCAGCGCGCCGGGCTGCCAGCCTGCCCGGGCCCCGCCTTCAGTCCCCCCAGCACTTCCCCATCAGCGCCGCGCAGCGCCCCCGCAGGCGGCCCAGAAGATCCGCCGCCCCCGCGTCCCCGCAGATGTGATCTTTCATCAGGCGGCCTTCTTCGTAGCAGAGCTCGTCGTGCAGGGGGAAGTACTCCTCCAGCAGGAAAAGGGCGAACATCACGTAGCGGTGGAGGCCGTAGAGCCGGGGCCGGGGCTCGCCGTGGTACTGTTCAAGGGCGACCGTGCGGCCCTGCCGTATAGCCGCGAAGATCGAATCCTTTTCGCAGGTCTCCGAAAATACCAGGGTCTTGGCAAGCTGGAACCACTCGGCGTTCACGGTCCCGTGGGAATCGCTGTTCCCCAGGGGCGGCAGAAAAACGCCTTCGGCCCGCATCTCCTGCCACAGGCTTACCTGGGGCAGGTTTTCCCCCAGGGTCTGGCCCCCGATAAGCTCGAATGCGTCAAACAGCTTCGACGTGATCATGAGGCGGGCCATGTCTTCCCTGATATGGTAGCTGTGGTCGTGTATCCAGTGGGGGTGGACCATGATCGCCAGGCCCCTGGCCCGGTGTATCTCCCGGCATACCCAGTAACAGGAGGCGAACTCTTCGCGGTTAATGCCCGCGGGGATATCCAGCTCGTGCGACAGGCGCAGGACCTCCTCCCGGTAGGCGCCGGGATTCTCCCGTATAAGGCTGTTGACGCTCCATTCCCCGCCAAAGTGTATGTAGTGGGTGTGGTTCCCCGGCGGGTGTACTTCTTCGCCGGGAAAGAGCCCGATGTCGATGGGGACGCCCCGGTAGGCTTCGATCATCTCCAAAGACGGCTCGTAACGCTCGTGATCGGTTAGGGCAAGAAAATCGAAGCCCCCTTTCCGGTAGTTGGCCGCCACGATGGCGGGGGCTTCCTTGCCGTCCGAACGGAAACTGTGGACGTGCATATCCCCCCGCCAGG
>JAISMQ010000032.1 GCA_031276685.1 Treponema sp.
GGTCAGGAGACGCAAGAGATACGATAATGGGGATAATTTTGTCAATATATGTTATATTATTTCATATTGTTGATACCGTTTACCGGCCTTGTAATGACATATATACTGCTTAGCGAACACTATTGGTTTAACAGCACCTTTTCAAAAGTAATTCTCGCGCTGGCATTGACTGCGTTATTATTCTTGCTTATACATGCAACGTACCATTTGAAGGTACAGCTTTACTTTTACGCGAAATTCGGCATTAAAACCACCAGGGCGGAAGCAAAATACCTGGAGCCTTTGCTGGGTACTTTTGTCGCCGCCTTTGTAGAAAAATGGTATCCGTTAAATGAATTATGGGACGTTCCCTTTGAAAAAAGAAAAGAGGCTCTGTTTGACGCCGCTTCCCGAATATTAGGCTGTTCGTATGACACCATGAGGGAGATGTGAGAAATTGGGAGTTAGGAGGGAATTGTTTCTGCGGCGCCTGGCGCCATCGGCGTATTTTTACTGGCATGCCGGAAGGTTCCGGATGTCTCCGGTATACTTTTTTCGTAATCCAAGGACAGGCATACGGCACTGGGGGCCGCGGCGGACGCTGAAGACGGGCATTGCCGCGGCATCGACAGATCGGTATAATTTGTCAGCGGTTCCGGATCCGGCCAGACCGGGCCCCGCGCCGCGATAACAAAAGGAGACGATATGAAATCAAAAAAAGCCCTGTCCCTGATTGCCGCCCTGGCCCTGGTCCCGGCCTTTTCCCTTGCCGGCCGCGGGAGGGCCGAAGCCCCCCGGCCCCTTGAACTCCGCTACGGCTTTACTTCCGAGCCCGCCACCCTGGATCCCCTGGACCCTTCCAACACCGCGGACGGCCGGAGCATCCTCTTTAACGTCTTCGAGGGCCTGGTCCGCCCCGAACCGGACGGGGGCCTGAAACCCGCTGTGGCTTCCGCCTATTCGGTCGAGCAGGGGGGCCTGGTTTACCGCTTTACGCTGCGGCCGGGCCTTACGTTTCACGACGGGGCGGCGGTAACCGCGGGGGACGTGCGATTCACGCTGGAAACGGCCGCCGCCGCCGGGTACCAGGGCTTCGCCCAGATAGAGAGCGTGGAAACCCCCGACAGCTCCACGGTCGTTATCACCCTTAAAGCGCCGGACGTGGAGTTCCTCCCCTACCTTACCATTGGGATCGTCCCGGCGGGCAACGCCGACCGGGAGCACAACCCTGTCGGCACGGGGCCCTACCGCATCGAATCCTACACCACCCAGCAAAACCTGGTGCTGGTAAAAAACCCCGCGTACTGGCGGCCCGGCTTTCCCAAGCTGGACAAAGTAACCGTCGTCTTCCTGGCCAATTCGGAATCCCTGCTCCTCTCCCTGCGGGGGGGGAACATCGACGCCGCCGAGATAACGGGCAGCCTGGTTGACCAGCTTGACGGCGCGGCCTTCGACATTTTTTCCGGCTATTCCAATTCCGTCCAACTGCTGGCGCTGAACAACGATGTCAAACCCCTGGACGACGCGCGGGTGCGGCAGGCCCTTAACTACGCGGTGGACGCGGGGGAGATTATCGCCACCGCCATTTCCGGCCGGGGGGAGCCGTCCGGCAGCCCCCTTATCCCCGGCCTTGCCAAGTACTACAACCGGGACCTGATCGACCCCTACCCCCGCGATCCGGAACGGGCGCGCGCCCTGCTGCGGGAAGCCGGCCTGCCCGACGGCTTTTCCCTGGAGATCACCGTGCCCTCCAACTACACCATGCACGTGGACACCGCCCAGGTGATTGTCGGCCAACTGGCCCGCGCCGGGATCAGGGCGGAAATCCGCCTGGTGGACTGGGCCGCCTGGCTTGACGACGTGTACCGGGGCCGGAAGTACCAGGCCACCATTATTTCCCTGGACGCCGCCAACAGCTCCCCCCGGATGTTTTTGTCCCGCTACCTTTCCACCGCGAACAGTAATTTTATCAACTTTCGGAACGCCGATTACGACCGCGCCTACCGGGCCAGCCTTTCCGAGCCTGACGAGGCCAGGCGGATTGCCCTGTACCGCGAGGCGCAAAAAATTATTTCCGACAACGCCGCCAGCGTGTACATCCAGGACATCTACAGCTTCCGGGCCTTCCCCAAGGGGCGCTACGCCAATGTCCTGAGCTACCCCCTGTACGTAACCGACTTCGCGTCAATTACGCCGCAGTAGGACGCCGAATGGGACAGGAACATTTCCTGTCCCATTCGGCAGCTACGCTATTCCACTTTGAATTTTGATACTTCCTGGACCAGCGCGTCAATATTTTCCTTGTTTTTCCCGCTGATGGTGTTTACGTGGTTCATCGACCCGTTGATCTGGTCTGCCCCGGCGGCCATTTCGTTCATTCTATCGGTGATCTCCCGGGCTGCCAGTTCCAGATTTTTACTTTCCTGTATTACATGGCGGCTCCCTTCAAGCATCTCCTGCGAGCCGCCCTTAACCATGTGGGTTACTTCGTTCAACTGGCCGACGGCCTCCAGCATCTGCTTGCTCCCCGCGCCCTGTTCCTCCATGGCGTTACGGATATTTTCTTCCTGGTCGGACACGGTCTTAACCCCGCTGTCTATGGCCCCAAACCTTTCCAGCACGTTGTCGGTAGATTTGGTTATCGTATCGATAGAATCTTTAATCTTTTTAAGCACGGTAGCAATAGTTTTTGACTGCTCGCCGGAATTCTCGGCAAGCTTGCGTATTTCGTCGGCCACAACGGCGAATCCTTTGCCCGCTTCCCCGGCGTGGGCCGCTTCAATGGCGGCGTTCATCGAAAGGAGGTTGGTCTGGCTGGCTATATTTTCCATCACCGCGTTTATCTCCAAAAGCCCTTCGGATTCCCTGGCAATTTCCTGAATGTCCGCCGCTACTTCCTGCAGGCCCGTCCGCCCCACTTCGGATGCGTTCATCAGTTCTTTAACATTATCGGTGTTCTTGACGAGGGTATGGGCGACGGACTGGATATTGGCGAGCATTTCCTCAATCGCCGATGACGACTGGGCGACACTGACGCTCTGCCTGTCCACATGGTTTGAGAGTCTGTCGATGTTGACGGTGATCTGCTCCATGGTGGCGTTGGTTTCAGTAACGCTGGCAGACTGGTTGATAACCCGCGTTTTTATACTTTGGATATTGGCGGTGATCTCGTTGATCGCCATGGCGGTTTCTTCCATGTTGCCGGCAAGATCGTTTCCGATGTCGGAGAGGGCGGAGCTTTGCCGTCTAATTGCCATAATCAGGCCCTTGATCTTGTCTACCGTGAAATTGATATAGCCCGCCAGCTCCCCTACTTCGTCTTTTGTGTGTATGTCAATTTGGCAGGTCAGGTCCCCTTCGGAGACATCTTTTAAGAGCGTCATGGTCCGCACGATGGGCCGGCTGATGGAGCGGGCGATAAGCAGGGCCGCCATGATCCCAAGCGCCATAAAAGCGCCGATAAAAACAAACATCAGGTTGCGCATGGCGGTAAGCTCATGCAGTACCACCCGTTCCTCCACCATGGCGACAAGGGTCATGTCAAAACCCGGCACCGGCGAAAAACCGATAACCATCTTCCGGCCT
>JAISMQ010000033.1 GCA_031276685.1 Treponema sp.
GATCTGTTCTACCATACGCGAAGCGCGGCAAACAGCGGGCCGCGCAAAGCTATCCCCTGGAGAGAACAATGCCCAAAATCGAAGTAAACGAGGAAGTTTTTTACGCGCTGGCGGCGGGAAACCGCCCGGACGCGGGGGATTCCTGGCGGGGCAACCGCGAAACCTGGCAGGCCAGCCGGGCGGCCTTTGAAGAGGCCCTGAGCTGCGCCAAGGCGGAACTGGACGAGGATTCCGATAAGAGCCTGCCCCCTGCGGAGCGGGCGCTAAAAATAGAGCTTAACGACACGAACCGGCCCGATCTGTGGGCCACCGCCGGCTGCGCCCGGCAGCTTAGGGTCTACCACGGGGGCAGCCGGCCGGAGTACCCCTTCTTTTCCCGGCCCGGGAAGCCCCAAAAAGCCCGGCGCAAGATCCTGGTGGAAGAGGGGGTCAGAACGGTGCGGCCCTTCCTGGCGGGCTTTATCGCCGGCGGCAAGGCGGTTACCGACGCCTCCCTGCGGGATATGATCCAGACCCAGGAAAAACTCGCCTGGAACTACGGCCGCAAGCGGCGCACCATCTCCATGGGCCTTTACCGGATCTCCATCATTACATGGCCCATTATCTACAAGGGGGTCGATCCGGATTCGGTGTCCTTTGTGCCGCTGCAGTGGGACGCGCCGCTGACCCTGCGGGAAATTCTCCGGCAGCACCCCAAGGGCAGGGAGTACGGCTTTATCCAGGAGCATGAACCTATCCACCCGCTGCTCACCGACGCCACGGGGGCCGTCCTGTCCTACCCGCCGATCATCAATTCGGCGGATTTGGGGGCGGTCCAGGTGGGGGATACGGACCTGTTTGTCGAGCTTACCGGCACGGATCAGCCCTCGGTAACCCTTTCCGCCTCTATTGTAGCCTGCGATCTGGCGGATCAGGGCTATACGATTGAGCCTGTGGAGATTGAGTACGCCTACGACACCCCCTTTGGCCGGAGCGTGGTAAGCCCCTACTACTTTCAGACGCCCGTGTTTTGCTCGCTTGCGCGGGTGGAAAAATTTCTGGGGGACCGCCTTGGCGCCGCCGAGTGTGTGCGGGCGCTGGAGCGCATGGGGGTGCGGGCGGAGGCGGGCCGCGACCGCGAACGCGGGGTACCGGCGCTTTCCCCCCCGGAGGAGGGGGTATGGGCCTGGCCCCCGGAATACCGGAACGACTTCCTCCACGCCGCGGATGTGGCGGAAGATGTGATGATAGGCCGGGGCCTTGCCAGTTTTAAGCCCCAGCGCCCCCGGGATTTTACCGTGGGCCGCCTTACGCCCGTTACTTCCCTGAGCCGCCGGGTGCGGGATCTGATGGTGGGCATGGGCTACCAGGAGATGATCTACAACTACCTGGGTTCCCGCCGGGACCTGGTGGAAAATATGCAGGGGGACGGCGGCAGGATCCTCCGTATCGCCAACCCCATGACGGAAAATTACGAATACGTCAGGGACACGGTGCTGGCCTCCCTTATGGCAAGCGAATCCGTGTCCGGCCACGCGGCCTATCCCCACAGGATCTTTGAGATTGGGAAGGTGGCCTTTAGGGCCGCCCTGGCGGGGGCCGCCCAGGCGGAGGGATCTCCCGGCGCTGCGCCCGCCGCAGGGAATGCCGCAGGGGATGCCGTAGGGAATGCCGCAGGCACCGATACGGTGGAGGGGACCGCCAATTCTACAGGCACGCTGACCCGCCAGTACCTGGGCTTTGTCCATGCCGCCCCGGATGCCAACTTCAACACGGTGGCGGCGCAGCTTCAAACCCTGTTCTACTACCTGTCCCGGGAATACACGGTGGAAGAAAGCGGTGACAGCCGCTTTATCCCCGGCCGGGCCGCAGCTATTTGCTGCGGGGGGCGGCCCGTCGGGGTTTTTGGGGAGATCCACCCCCAGGTACTGGAAAACTGGGGCCTTACGGTACCCTGCGCCGCCGCAGAGATCGATATTGAGGCTCTGTTGTAGGGCCTGAGGGATCTACGGAAGGCGGCCATGGACGACGATACGCTGATAAAAGAGTTGGAAGAAAAGCTTCTAAACCCCAAAGTCCGGGGCAGCCGGGACGAACTGGAAAAGCTTATCTCCCCGCACTTTATCGAATACGGTTCCTCCGGCAAGATATACAATTACCCCGGCACCCTTGCCTATCTGACGGCCCGCGCGCGGGAAAAATTCAAGTACAGTTTTGTGAATTTCAAAACCTGCCGGCTTTCCGGCGACATTATCCTGGCGCTCTACATTCTGGAAACCGAAAAGAACCACAGGATCAGCATCACCAACCGCAGTTCCCTGTGGCAGTTGGATGGGGACGGGCAGGCGGCGGCCTGGCGGCTCATCTTTCACCAGGGGACCAGGGTTACCGGGTAGGTTATGACGGAACGTGCCTGGGCCGGGTTTTGCGCCGCCCGCGACCGCTGCCGCGTCTCCCTGGAACAGTTTGGCCGGGGCTTTCGCGGGCTCCGGGACTTGCAGCAGCGCCTGGTGGACAGCCGTTCCGGCCCGTCCTATACCGTCGAGGCGGCCCTGGTGTACAACCAGGCCCTGGACGAAACGGGCCCCGCCGATGAGATCCGCCTTATCCTGGTGGGCGACAACCCCGGCCGCCGCGAACAGGCCGCCCGGCGTTACCTGGTGGGGCCTTCGGGAAAGATCGCCGAAGGCTTTTTCCGCAAGA
>JAISMQ010000105.1 GCA_031276685.1 Treponema sp.
CGCCCAGCAGCGCGCGGAGCGGGGTTCCCGGCTCCACCCTGATCCCGTGGGCGGGCGCGTCGTAGGGGGGCTTCTGCCGGTGGATCCCCGCGCCGGGTTTGAACTGGGCGGCGAGGTCCTGGTACAGGGTCCCCCCCAATAGGACGTTGATAAGCTGGATGCCCCGGCAGATGCCCAGGGCGGGTTTGCCCTGTTCCATGACGGCGATCGAAAAAAGGGACGCCTCCATGCGGTCCCGTTCGGCGCAGGCCGGGCCGCAGAGGGCCGGGGATTCCGCGCCGTAGAGGCCGGGGGACAGGTCCTGGCCCCCGGTAAAGAGGAAGCCCGCGCAGAGGCCGCTTGCCTGCCGCAGCGTTTCTTCTTCCGTGGTCAGGGGCAGGACGAGGGGCAGGCCCCCCGCCCGGCTTACGCCTTCCAGGTAGCCGGGCAGCATCCAGATGCTGTTCCTGGCTTCGTCCCAAAGCGGTACGACGCCGACAAGCGGTTGTGCCATGTTTCCGGTTTACCACGGCGCCGGGGGATTCACAAGCGGCAATACCACAGGGCCGGCGCCGGCACGGTTCGTTGACCGAGGCAGGGCGGATATTTATAGTGGTGTCATGCCGGAGATGGACACGCTGGAAAGGCTGGCGACCAACCTTTCCCTGGAAGAACGTCAGAAGATGTTTGAAAAGCTGCGGGCTCTGTCGAACCTGTCGGGCGAAAGCCTGTACCCTGTCCCTCCGGACGGGAAAACGGAACCTGTTCTTTCGGCCGAACGGCAGTACGCCAAGCTGCCCTGGTACTACCGGCTGTTTTATTTTATCGCGGGTATTTTTAAGAACAAGGCGCCCCATCAGATCTTTACCGACGCCCAGATCGGCGCGCTGGGACGCCGTATCGATACCGAATACCCCGGGTTTTACGATTACCAGAAGGGGCTTCTCCTGGCGGGTTTTTACCAGCTTCTTGCGGCGCTTAAAGAGGACGCCCGCTTTTTCTTTGACGCCCTGGACAGTTCCGTAAACCGCGACCGGGGGGGCTTTTACGCCTTTCTCGGCTCCCTGGAGATGCCGGAGATCCACCGCGCGCTGGAGGCGGAAACGGAACCGGGGGGGCTGCGGGGCAGGAACCCTGCGGCTTCCGAATCGGAACTGCGCCAGAACGCCCTGCGGGTCATGGAGGAGGTATTCGCCAGGATTACCGAGGCCCAGCGGGCCGCCATGTACCGTAACGCCCGGTCCCTGTACTGTCTGAAGGAGCTGTCCTCCTTCCTCTACGACCGGGTCCTTCTGGCCTTTGGCCCTGCGGGGGACGGCCAGTCCTGTTCCGTCAGGGTTGTAAAGGAACTGCTGGGGAATCTGAACAACACCCTCTTTTCGCTCAGGGACCCCCCTTCGCTTGCCCTTTTGGAATCCCTGTTTGTCTTTGTCCCGCAGGAACGGGAGGCCGTTCCCGGCCGGGAACTCCAGCAGCTTCTGGGCCGGGCGGAACGGGCCCTTGCCAACATCAGGAATTTCAACCGGGCGCTGCCCCTGACCCTGATCCTGAAGTGCGGGAACCGGGACATAGCCTACTGCCCCCGGCAGATCTCCGGCGGGGAAGACTGGTACACCGTGTACCGCGACTATTGGCGGCGCTATGTCACCGCCCGTTTTGCCGAATTTATAAAAAACCGCCGCCGGGAGGAGCTGGGGGAGGCATACCGGAAATTTTTTTCCGGCGCGGAACCCCTAAGCCTGGCGAACGCCGCCGGGGAAGGGGACGCCGAAGGCTTCCCCCTGGGCGCTGCCCTGTCCCTTTCCTTCCTGCTGAGTTTTTACAAGCTGGTCTTTGTGCCGGAGATCAACCCCCTGCTGCTGCCCGTCGCGGCGGAGGGGGGCTTTATCAACAAGGAAAACCGGGCCGAGTTTGCCGGGGGCTACAACGATCTTGCCAAGCTGGGGAACGATATCCAGGGCCTTGACAGAAAGATCGGCGCCGGGGGGGTCTACGGCGAGCGCTACGCCCAGGCCCGGCAGGACACCTCGTCGCTTCCGGTCAAGCGGCGGAAGATCCAACTGGCCCTGGAGGACGCCGAAGAGGAAGGCCGGCAGATTGTCGAGCGGGCGCGGCTGGCCCTCGGCGGCCTGGTGAACACCGTCGCGGGGATTGTAAAAAAAGAAACCGGCGGCCGCTACGAGTCCCTTTCCAACTTTGCCCAGTTGGAGGCCGCGATCCCCGATTTTTCCGCGAAGCTGCGGGAAGCCGGGGAACGGCTGAAGGAAGCCCTGAAAACGCTGGACATGGTCGCCGCGCTGGAAGCGGAGCTTGGGCGGCTTTAACGGAGGAGCTATGCTGGATTACCGAAACCCCTGGCGGCTGCGCGTCGCCGGGGCCTTGAACGCCCTGTTCCGTGAAGCGGGGCTGGAGGCCGCGCTGGAAGCCTCCCAGATTGTCGTGGAGGCCCCTCCCAGGCCGGAACTGGGGGATCTGGCCTTCCCCATGTTCGGCTACGCCAAACTCCTCCGCAAGGGGCCGCCCTGGATTGCCCAGGCCCTGCGGGACCGCCTGAGCCGCCCCGGCGGGGACGCCCCCGAGGGCGGCAATGTCGCCGAAGGCGGCGATGCCCCCGACGGCGTTCCTGCCGGTTCCGTCCCCGGCGGCGTTTTTAGCGCCGAGGGGGCCTACCTGAACCTGCGGCTTGACCGGGGGGCGCTGGCGGCCCAGGTTTTGAACGCGGTTTTTGAGGGCGCGGAGGGGGGGGGCTTCCCCTTCGGCCGGCCCGGCACGCTGGACGGCAGGCGGATCATGGTGGAATTTTCCAGCCCCAATACCAACAAGCCCCTGCACCTGGGGCACCTGCGCAACAACGCGCTGGGGGAAAGCGTCTCCCGGATCCTCCGGGCCTGCGGGGCGCGCTTGTACAAAGTCTGCGTTGTCAACGACCGGGGGATCCACATCTGCAAGTCCATGCTCGCCTCCCGGGAACCCGGCGGGGGGAAGACCCCCGAATCCGAAGGGGTAAAAAGCGACCGCTTCGTGGGGGACTGGTACGTCCGTTTTAGCCGGGATCTGAAAAACGAGGCCGAAGCCCTGGCACGGGAACAGGGCCTGGACCCGAAAGACGCGGAAGCCCGGGCCCCCCTGGCGCTGCGGGCGCGGGAGATGCTGCGCAAGTGGGAGGCCGGGGACGGGGAAACCGTGGAACTGTGGGAGAAGATGAACCGCTGGGCCGTGGAGGGCATGAAGCGGACCTGGGAGCGTACCGGAATTTCCTTTGACAAATTTTATTACGAAAGCCAGACTTACCTGCTGGGGAAGGGCGAGATCCTCAAGGGGCTGGAGCGCGGCATCTTCTACCGGGACGCCGACGGATCGGTGCGGGCGGACCTGGCCGGTGAAAAGCTGGACACGAAGGTGCTGCTCCGCGCCGACGGGACTTCGATTTACATCACCCAGGATATCGGCACCGCCATCTTCCGCCACCAGGACTGGCCCTTTGACCGGCTGGTCTACGTGGTGGGTTCCGAGCAGCAGTACCACTTTAAGGCCCTGTTCGCAATTCTGCGCAGGCTCGGCTTTGACTGGGCGGAGGATCTGTACCACCTTTCCTACGGCATGGTGAACCTTCCCGACGGGAAGATGAAGAGCCGGGAGGGGACCGTGGTAGACGCCGACGACCTTATCGACAGCCTGAGGGACATGGCCCTGCAGGAGATCCGCAGCAAGGAACGGGAGGATGCCCTGGGCGATCCGGCGGCCGTGGCGGAGAAAATCGCCCTGGGCGCCCTGCACTACTACCTTTTGCAGGTGTCCCCGGCCAAGGACATGCTGTTTGACCCGAAAGAATCCCTGTCGTTTAACGGCAACACGGGCCCCTACCTGCAGTACATGGGCGCGCGTATCTCGGCCCTGCTGAAGAAGGCTTCCGCGCCTGGGGTTTCGCCTGACGCGGCGGGGGGCGCATCGCCCGGCGGCGCGGGTGCGGCGCATTCCTGGGACCCCGCCCTGCTTGGCGCCGACGCGGAGTGGGAGCTGGTCAAGACCCTTGCGGCGTACCCCCCCGCCGTGGCCCAGGCTGCGGAGGGGATGGACCCCTCGGTTATCACCGCCTTCCTCTACGAGCTGTCCAAGAATTTCAGCCGTTTCTACCACGAGTGCCCGGTTCTGAACGCCGGGAATCCGGCGCTGGCGGCCTC
>JAISMQ010000107.1 GCA_031276685.1 Treponema sp.
CTGGCGGAATTTGAGATCTACTCCCATTTCGACAGCATCATAGGCGGGAAGACGGCGGTGTACATATCCCACCGTTTGTCATCGTGCCGCTTCTGCCACAACATCGCGGTCTTCCACGAGGGGCGGATCGTCCAGCAGGGCAGCCACGAAACGCTTGTGGCGGACACAGGGGGCAAGTACGCCGAGCTGTGGAACGCCCAGGCGCAGCATTACGCATAGGCGGGGGCTTGTTCCGGCCTTTTTTCCGTGCTAGAGTGTCCCCGTGCCCGGGGGAATCATGAAAGTCGCCATCATTTTTGGCTCGAAGTCGGATCAGGAGGTCATGAAAAAGGCCGCCGCAGCGCTTAGGGAATTCGGGGTAGCCTACAGTTCCCATATCCTGTCCGCCCACCGGGCGCCGGAACTGCTGGAAGAAACCCTGGCAAAGCTGGAGGCCGACGGGACGGAGGTCATCATCGCCGGGGCGGGGCTGGCGGCCCACCTGCCGGGCGTTATCGCCAGCAGGACCCTGCTTCCGGTTATCGCGGTGCCCATCGTGTCCGGCAGCCTGGGCGGGCTTGACGCCCTTCTTTCCATCGTGCAGATGCCCCGGCCCGTCCCGGTGGCCGCCGTGGGCCTGGACAACGCGGCAAACGCCGCCTACCTGGCCTGTGGGATCCTGGCGCTCAAGTACCCGGATCTGAAACACAGGCTTTTGGAATTCCGCAAAAAAATGAAAGAAAATTCTGCCCGCGAAAACGAAGGAGTGGAACTATGATCGAACAGGGCCGGCAGCTCTACGAGGGCAAGGCGAAGAAGGTCTACGCCACCAATCAGGAAGACCTGGTGATCATCCACTACAAAGACGACGCTACCGCCTTTAACGGTGAAAAAAAGGGCAGTATCGATGACAAGGGGCGGCTTAACAACGCTATCGCGTGCGGCCTTTTCGAGCTTCTTGAAAAATCAGGTGTCCCCACCCATTACGTGGCCCGCCTTAACGACCGGGACATGCTCTGCAAAAAAGTAACGATAATCCCCCTGGAAGTTATTGTCCGCAATGCGGCCGCCGGTTCCATGGCAAAACGCCTGGGCCTGGCGGAAGGCTCCCCCTTAAAAACCGTTGTGTTTGAATTTTCCTACAAAGACGACGCACTGGGGGACCCCCTGATCAACGATTACCACGCAGTCGCCATCGGCGCGTCCACGTTCGAAGAAATTGAGGAGATCAGGGGGATCACGTTCCGGGTAAACGACGTGCTTTCCCGTTTTTTCCTTGAGCGGGGGGTCAGGCTTATTGACTTTAAGCTGGAGTTCGGCCGGACGCCGGGCGGGGGAAACCTGGTGCTTGCCGACGAGATCTCCCCGGACACCTGCCGTTTTTGGGATGCCGCGACAAACGAAAAACTCGACAAGGACAGGTTCCGCCGGGATCTGGGAAATGTGAAGGAAGCCTACGTTGAAATCCTTAAGCGGATTGAAAAACAGTAATACTGCCGCCGGCAGGTTCCGGCTCGACAACTGCGCCGATGACAAGCTGCACGAATCCTGCGGCGTTTTCGGCGTTTATCTGAACGATCCCGAACGGGACGCGGCGTCCCTGGTGTACTACGGCCTTCTGGCCCTGCAGCACCGGGGGCAGGAGAGCGCCGGAATCGCGGTGATGAAGGACCAGGCCATTGACGTGCGCAAGGGCATGGGCCTGGTGGCGGAAGTTTTTAACCCGGAAATTCTGGGCCAGCTTAAAGGGAGCGCCGCTGTGGGGCATGTCCGCTACTCCACCGCCGGTTCCAGCAGCATCGAAAACGCCCAGCCCTTCGTAAGCCGTTTCAAGCTTGGTTCCATCGCGGTGGCCCACAACGGCACGCTGATCAACGCCGATGTGGTGCGCGAGCTTCTGGAAGATTCCGGAATAGGCTTTACCGCGTCAAGCGACAGCGAAGTTATCGTCAACCTGATCGCCAAAAATTACCGCAAGGGCCTTGAGAAAGCTTTGACGGACACGATTAAATTTATCAAAGGCTCCTACGCCCTGGCGGTCCTTACCGGCGAGGCCCTGGTGGGGGCGCGGGACCCCAACGGCATCCGGCCCCTCTGCCTGGGAAAACTGCCCGGCTCCGCGCAGGGCGGGTCCGGCGGCGGCTGGATCCTGGCCAGCGAAAGCTGCGCCATAGACGCGGTGGGGGGGGAATTTATCCGGAACGTAGAACCCGGCGAGATGGTGATCATCAACCGGGACGAAGCCTTCTCCTTTATTTTCAGCGAAAAAACCCGGCGGGCGGTCTGCTCCTTTGAGTACGTCTACCTTGCCCGGCCCGACAGCGTTATCGACCAGGTCGACGTGTACGGTTCCCGGCTGCGGGCGGGGGAGATCCTGGCGCGGGAATCGGCGGTGGCGGCGGACCTGGTGATCGGGGTTCCCGAATCGGGGATTCCCGCGGCCATCGGCTACGGGAAGGCCACGGGCACCCCCTTTGGCGTGGGGATCGTCAAAAGCCGCTACGTGGCCCGCACCTTTATCGCGCCGGATCAGGACAAGCGGGAAAAGGCGGTTTCCGTAAAGCACAACGTTATTAAGAGCGAAGTCCGGGACAAGCGGGTAGTGCTTATTGACGATTCCATCGTCCGGGGGACCACGAGCAAACGGCTGGTAACGATTCTAAAGGCGGCGGGTGCGCGGGAAGTTCATATCCGGGTCTGTTCCCCGCCGGTGCGCTGCCCCTGCTATTTCGGAATCGATACCCCCCACCGCCGGGACCTTATCTCCAACGGGGCCAGCATCGGCGAACTGTGCGCCTCGCTGGGGGCGGACAGCCTGGCCTTTATTTCCGTAGAGGGGCTGCTGGAATCCCTGGAGGCCACGGCGGAACGATCCTACTGCCTGGGCTGCTTTACCGGGGAGTACCCCATCCCCGTTTCGGGCGAACAGAGATAATGCTAAAGGCTGTTCCAAAACTTCGGTTTTTTGAATAGAGTGTTGTACTAAAATTCATAGTGAGACAGGGAGGCTGTTATGGCGGCAACGATGAGGGGAGTGGTACTTCCCGGCAACAGTACGGTCGAGTTCCGGGACTATCCGGTTCCCGAACCGGGCCACGGGCAGGTTCTGGTAAAAACCAAGGCATCGACTATCTGCGGAAGCGATATCCGGGCCATCTACCACGAACACCAGGGCAAAGGCGCGGAGGCCTACCAGGGGGTAATCGCCGGGCACGAACCCTGCGGGAAGATCGAAAAATCCGGGCCGGGCTGCAAACGTTTTAAGCCGGGGGACCGGGTCATTATCTACCACATCTCGGGCTGCGGCGTCTGCCATGACTGCCGCATGGGTTACATGATCAGTTGCTCCAGCCCCCACCGCGCCGCCTATGGCTGGCAGCGGGACGGCGGCATGGCCGAAGACATCCTGGCCGACGAAAAGGACCTGGTCGCCCTGCCCCCCGAACTGTCCTACGCGGACGGGGCGCAGGTGGCCTGCGGTTTCGGGACCGTTTACGAAGCCCTGGAAAAAATCGGCGTCAGCGGGGACGACGCCGTGCTGGTCGTGGGCCTTGGCCCCGTGGGCCTCGCGGCGCTTATGCTTGCCAAGGCCATGGGGGCGCACAAACTTATCGGCGTAGAGATCAAACAGGACCGGATCGATCTGGCGAAAAAACTGGGCCTGGCCCACGAAGTCGTCAGCCCCGGCCCCGACGCCCTCGGCGCGATCCTCGCGGCTACCGGGGGGAAGGGCGCCGAAAAAACCGTGGATTGCAGCGCCAGCGACGCGGGCCGCGCCCTGGCCGTCCGCGCCACCCGGCAGTGGGGGAAGATCGCCCTGGTCGGGGAAGGGGGGACCATGTCGGTCAACCCCAGCCCGGACATGATACATCCCCAAAAAACCATCTACGGTTCCTGGGTAACCAGTATCTGGCGCATGGAAGACCTGGTCGAACGGCTTGTCCGCTGGCAACTGCACCCCGCCGACCTGATAACCCACCGCTTCCCCCTGGAAAAGGCCGCCGAAGCCTACAGCCTTATGGCCAGCGGGAACTGCGGCAAGGTGGCGGTCTGCTTTGACGAAGAGTTGATCAAAGGGTAGCCATGGCCGATTGTATTTTTTGTAAAATCGCCGGGGGCGGCATACCCTCCAACAAGATCTACGAAGACGAAGAACTCCTGGCCTTCTACGATCTAAAGCCCCAGGCGCCGCTGCACTTCCTCGTCATTCCGAAAAAGCACATCCCCAGCGTGATGGATCTGGACAGCGCCGATGTCCCGCTGCTGGGGCGGCTCCTCAACAAGGCCCAGGAACTGGCCGCCGCCCTGGGCTGCGCCGAAACGGGCGCCCGCTTTGTGATCAACTGCAAGGCGGACGGCGGGCAGACGGTGGATCACCTTCACTGCCATGTCCTGGGCGGCCGCGCCCTGGGCTGGCCTCCGGGCTAAGGGGCTTCGCGATGCCAGGATACGTGCTTGCCCTTGATCAGGGCACCACCAGTTCCCGCGCCATCCTGTTCGATTCCGATCAAAACATGGTTGGCGTGGAACAGCGGGAGTTCCCCCAGATCTACCCGCGGGAAGGCTGGGTGGAACATGACCCTATGGAGATCTACTCCTCCCAGTACGGGGTGATGATGGAACTCCTCGCCCGGCGCGATGTAAAAGCCGCGGATATCGCGGCCATCGGCATCAGCAACCAGCGGGAGACCACGATCCTCTGGGACGCGGCAACAGGCCGGCCCATTTACAACGCCATTGTGTGGCAGTGCCGCCGCAGTTCCGGAATCGTGGACGGCCTGGTCAGGCGGGGGCTTAACGACCACATCCAAAAAACCACCGGACTGGTGCCGGACGCATATTTTTCCGGCACCAAGATCAAATGGATCCTGGATCACGTTGAAGGGGCGCGGGAACGGGCGGGCCGGGGGGAGATCCTCTTTGGCACCGTGGACACCTGGCTCGTCTGGAAGCTGACCGGCGGCGCGGCCCACGTAACCGATTACACCAACGCAAGCCGTACCATGCTGTTCGACATTCACAAGCTGGACTGGGACGATACGCTGCTGGCGGCCCTGGACATACCACGCGCCATGCTGCCCGCAGTCGGGCCCTCCAGCCAGGTCTACGGATCCGTCGCCATCCAGGGCGCGCAGGTCCCCATCGCCGGGCTTGCCGGGGACCAGCAGGCCGCCCTCTTCGGCCAGTGCTGCTTTACAAAAGGGGAGGCCAAGAACACCTACGGTACGGGCTGCTTCCTTTTGATGAACACCGGGGAAGACGCCGTTACCAGCAAGAACGGCCTTATCACCAGTATTGCCGCCAGCCCCCCCGGCAGGATCCAGTACGTTCTGGAGGGCAGCGTTTTTACCGGCGGCGCGGTGATCCAGTGGCTCCGGGACGAGATGCGCCTTATTACCGAAAGCGCCGACGCCGAATACCACGCCCTCAAAGTCCCCGATTCTGGCGGCGTGTACGTGGTCCCCGCTTTTACGGGCCTGGGGGCCCCCTACTGGGACATGTATGCGCGGGGCTGCATCGTCGGGATCACCAGGGGGACCAAACGGAACCACATCATCCGGGCCGCCCAGGAATCCATCGCATACCAGAGCCTGGACCTGGTGCGGGCCATGGAAAAAGACACGGGCCTGCGCCTTGCGGAACTCAAGGCGGACGGCGGGGCAAGCCGGGACCGCTTTCTTATGCAGTTCCAGGCGGACATTATGGGGGGCGTCATCAAACGGCCCCTTATCCGGGAAACCACCGCCCTGGGCGCCGCCTGCCTCGCGGGCCTGGCCGTAGGGTTCTGGAAGGACAGCGGCGAACTCCTTGGCCGCTGGAAGTGCGACGCCGCCTTCAGCCCCGCCATGGACGCGGCGGCGCGGGAAACCCTTATCGCCGGCTGGCACAAAGCCGTGGGCCGCAGCCGCGCCTGGGCGGAGTGAGCGGCCTGCGGTGTTACGGAGCATGAAGCTGAACCAGGTACCGCCAAGCCAGATAAGCGCGTATACCGGCCTTTCGGAAAGGAGATTGGGGATCTGTAACCGGGCAGTCTGCCGCGCCGTTAAGCCTTACGCCAGGCTGATTTTTACCGCCGCTATCTTCCAGGGGAGGATGTCGAAACTTACGGCATTGTCCCGGGGGCTCAGGGCGCCAAGCGCCTTCCCGTCAAGATCAACCAGCTCGGCGCTTTTGATGGCGCGGGGAACCGTAAGGGTAACCGAATCCGCGCTGCCCGCCGTTTCGTACAGCCT
>JAISMQ010000108.1 GCA_031276685.1 Treponema sp.
GGGCCTGGCGCCCGGCAGCATGGCGGTCTACTCGGAAGAAAACGAAATTGGGAATTCCCGTATGGAAATACCCTGCAAATACGACGGGGAAGAAGTTTCCATAGCCTTAAATTACCGGTACATAGAGGAACCCGCCAAGGCGATGAAAGAGGACGACCTTGGCATAAAATTCGTCGATCCTGCCAAGGCGATAACCATTCTTCCGGTGCCGGAAAAGGATTTTTTCCACATTGTCATGCCCATGCAGCTTGATTAGCGGGGTGCCACGCACTGCGTAAAAGGCCCTGAAAGATCCGCCGAAAATCGGTTTTAACCTGTGCGCGGGGGTCATTCTTCGGGCGGGGGCTTTCTGTCCCTTTTTTTAAGGCTGCGGATATGTTTGGCGTGTATCCTGCGTTCCTTCGCCGCCCGGCTGGGTTTGGTGGGGCGGCGGCTGGCGGGGATCCTTGCTGCGGCGGTAATCAGCGCCTCAAGGCGCAGGTAGGATCGTTCCAGGTTAAGCCGCTGGGAGCGCTCCTCGCTGGACATGACGATGATCTCGTCTTCCGCCGTAATGCGCGGGGCAAGCGTCCTGCGCAGCCGGTCCAGTTCCGCATCCGAAAGTCCGTCAATGTCCTGAATTTTAACGCGCAGGCAGACTTTTGTGTTTACCTTGTTGACGTTTTGGCCCCCCGGGCCGCCGGATCGGGAAAAAATTACGCTGCCGCAGGCCCTGATAGAGGCGTAAATACGTGAAATATTCACGTGTGGTTGACGAATCCTCCTGGTTCTTAGAATATAAAGTATGACAGAACTTTCGGCAAAGCGTCCGCAAGAGTTTTCCCGCGATAAAGAAGCGCCAAAAGACGCGGACCACCGCTCCCATGTCCGGTACCAGACCTATGCCAAGGTAAAATTCCGGGGAATCATGGAGCAGGAAAGCCTGCTTAAAGACATTTCCGTTACCGGCTGCCGTGTCGAGTGTACGTCCTTGGCGGATATCCAGATTGGTTCAGGTTATACGTTAGAGGTAATTCCGGAGGCAGGTTCCCAAATTGGCCGTTTTGACCTTGAAGTAAAGGCGGTCTGGATTAGTATGGCGGGGTATTCCGGGGACGTGGGATTTACCATTACCGCCTCCCCCAAGGGCAAGCTGTTCCAACGCTACGTAGATTACCTTTCCTGGAAGGGAAGCCATCACTAAGGGCTTTGTCACATTGGGCAACGAGCGGTGAAAGAAACCCCGCTTCCCGGGCGGGTGTACCAGGCGGTTCCGGGTTTCGAGGATCACCTGGAACGCGAGCTGGGGGCCGCCTTTGAACGCTGGGGGCCCCTGTACTACGCGGCCAAAGAGCCCGAAACCCCGGTGTTCTGGCAGCGCAACGCCTGGATCCGGCCGTTTTTGCTGGAATTCAACTCAATTTCCGAGGCGGCCCGGTATTTGCGGGGTATACAGCGGAACTGGGCGCCGGTACTCCACACCCAGTTCCGCCGGGGGGCCCTTATCGATTCCCTTATGCCCCCCGTTTCCCGCAAACCCCGGAGCTTCCCCTGGCTGCTCCCCGATGCCCCCCTGGGGGCCTGGACCCTGCTGGACGCCCATACCCTTGCGGGGTCCGCGTTTTGTTCCAGCCCCTTTCCCGCCGGGTTCATTCAGTTCGAGGAAGACAAGGAGGGGCCCCCGAGCCGGGCCTACCTTAAACTGTGGGAAAGCCTGGTCCGCTGCCGCCGCTGGCCCGGCCCCGGCCAGCGCTGCCTGGACGCCGGGGCAAGTCCCGGCGGCTGGACCTGGGCCCTGGCCCGCCTGGGGGCCCGGGTAACCGCCGTGGACCGGGCGGAGCCGGACCCCCGCGTCCTTGCCATGACCGGGCCCGACGGCCTGCCCCTGGTACGCTTTATCAAGCATGACGCCTTTACCCTTGACCCTGCGGAATTTGGGCCGGCGGACTGGGTTTTTTGCGATGTGGCCTGCTACCCGCCCCGGCTGTACGAATGGGTGGAACGGCTGTTTGCCGCCGGAATCTGCGGGAAATTCGTCTGCACCCTCAAGATGCAGGGCATGCCGGATCGGGACACGGCCCGGCGTTTCGCGGAGATTCCCGGCAGCCAGGTGCTGCACCTCTGCCACAACAAGCACGAGCTAACCTGGATAAAGCCGGAATAAAGATACTCCGCCACAAGCGGCGTTGCGTAGCGCGAATTTCCCCTTGTGCCGGGCCGCAGCCCTCCGGTACTGTAAGGCATGAACGTACTCGAAAGTATTATCCTGGGGGCCGTCCAGGGCCTTACCGAATTCCTCCCGGTAAGCAGTTCCGGCCACCTGGTGCTTTTCCAGAAGATCCTGCATGTTTCCGCCCCGGTCCTTTTTTTTGACACTATGGTTCACGGGGGCACCCTGATCGCCGTGCTGGTGGTTCTGCGGGCCGATATTTGGGATATCCTAAAACGGCCCGTCCAGCCCCTTACCGCGTACCTTGTCCTGGGAACCCTGCCGGCGGTGGCGGTTGCCCTGATCTGCGGCGACGCGGTTGAGGCGGCCTTTGAGTCCGGGGCCTTTCTGGGTTTCGCGTTTCTTGTTACTTCGGCGTTTCTTGCCCTTGCGGAGGTCCTTTCAAAGAAAACCGTAAAACCGCGCCAAAAAGGGGAGATGTCCTGGCTTGATTCCCTGGTTATCGGGGTTTTTCAGGGAATTGCCATTATTCCGGGGGTTTCCCGTTCCGGTTCTACCCTTTCCGCCTCCCTGGCACGGGGGCTGGACCGGGATTTTGCCGCCCGGTTTTCGTTTTTACTCTCGATTCCGGCGATTTTGGGCGCGCTGGTCCTGCAGTTCAAGGACCTGGCAGGCCCTGCGGGGGGGGCCGGAGAGATAGGGCTTGTGCCCCTGATCGCGGGGACCCTGAGCGCCGCAGTGGTGGGGTTTTTCGCCATTACGTTCATGCTCAAGCTTGT
>JAISMQ010000109.1 GCA_031276685.1 Treponema sp.
CTGGAAGGGGCGCCGGGCCTAAAAGCGGAACACTACCCGGTCTTCGACACCGCCACCCCTTCGGGAAAAAACGGGCGGCGCAGTATTCAGTGGACGGCCCATATCGGCATGATGGCCGCAGTGCAGCCCTTCATTTCCGGCGCTATCAGCAAGACGATCAACATGCCCAACGGGGCAAGCTACGAGGATGTAAAGGGGGCCTACCTGCACTCCTGGCAGAGCGGCTTGAAGGCGGTGGCCCTGTACCGGGACAACTCCAAGCTTTCCCAGCCCCTGTCCTCCATAGCGCCCGGCGCGGACCCCCTGGCGGACACGATTAGGGATCTGGAGCAGGGGCTCTACGCGCCCGCGCGCCCGGCCCCCGAACAGGCCGGACCGCCGGATCCCCGGAGGGCCCGCAGATCCCTGCCCGCCCGGCGTTCGGGCTACACCCAGAAGGGCAAGATCGGCGGGCACACCATCTACATCCGCACCGGGGAGTACAACGACGGCAGCCTGGGGGAGATTTTCCTTGACATGCACAAGGAGGGGGCGGCCTTCCGCAGCCTGCTGAACAGCTTCGCCATCGCCGTTTCCCTGGGGCTCCAGTACGGGGTGCCGCTGGAGGAATATGTGGACGCCTTTACGTTTACCCGTTTCGAGCCCAGCGGCGTTGTCCAGGGGCATGACTACGTCAAACTGTCCACCAGCGTTATCGATTACATCTTCCGGGACCTGGCGATTAGCTACCTAAAGCGCAGCGATCTGGGGCAGATCAAGCCGGAAGATCTGCTGGCCAACAGTACCCTGGGGAATAGCGGGGAGCAGGCCGAGGGGCTGCCGGCAGGCCGCAGCCGCTACGCCGCCGGGGGGGACGGGGAAGCCCCGGCCAATCAGCCGCGGGACAAGGGGAGTTCCCCCCTGGGCGGCCAGATCACCCAGGCCCGGATCAAGGGCTACGAGGGGGATTCCTGCCCGGTCTGCGGCTCTTTTACGCTGATCCGCAACGGTACCTGCATGAAGTGCGATACCTGTGGCGGGACCACCGGCTGCAGTTGAAGGGCGCGTCCGGCACCGCGAAAAAAGCGGGCGGGGGGCGGGGGCCGAAGCACAGCTTCTACGGCGCCTGCGCCCCCGGCCTTGAGGGCTGCATCGCGGAATTTCTGGCGGAGCGGTTCCCGGATCTTTCGATCCCCCGGGCCCTCTCCGGCGCCCTGGTCTTTGAAACTTCCTGCCCCTACGACCAGCTTAACCTGTTCTGCTTTAACAACATATTCCGGGTTCTCGGCAGCGCCCCGATCCAGGGGGGCGGCCGGGAGGCCCTGGAACGATTCGTCCTGGACACCCTGCGCCGGCGGGCCGGGGAAGAGCTTTTTACGGCTTTTCCGGCGGGTTCCCGCGAACGGGACTTCCGGGTGATCTTCTCGCTGGAAAATACCCCCGCCGCAGTGGGCGGGGAACTGCGGGCCAGGGCGGAAGCCTACATCGCCTCCCGTTCGGGGCTCAGGGTGAACCGGGGCGGGTCCGGCGCGGAATTCTGGTTCCTCCTGCGCCGCGAGGGGGCCTTCTTTATGCGGCGCCTTACCCGCCACCGCCCCTGGGACAAGCTGCTGCACCCGGGGGAGCTTCCCCCGCCCCTGGCCTGGGTACTCTGCCGGCTTTCGGCCCCCCGGCCCGGAGAAAGAATCGCCGACCCCTTTTGCGGTTACGGCGCGATCCCCCTGGCGCGGCTCCGCCACTTCCCCCCGGCGGAATTCTTCGCCTCCGATATTGACGGGCGCGCCCTGGCTGCGGCGCGGGCCAAATTCGGGGGGGCGCCGCAGCACTGCTGTCATTTTAACCGCCTTGACGCGGCGGAACTGCCCCGGCTTATCCCGCCGGCCAGCCTTGACAGCGTTATTACCGATCCGCCCTGGGGCTGCTACCGCGCCGCGCGGGACAGGCCGGAAAGACCGGCGGAAGAACGCGCCGCACCCGCCGGAGAACGCTACGACCAGATTCTCCGGGTTTTCGCCGGCCTTCTAAAACCCGGCGGCCGGGTAGTAATGCTCTGCGGCCGGGGAGGCGAACCGGATGCGGAACGGAACGGTTTTACCCCTATCCGGCAGATCCCCATCCTGCTTTCCGGTAAAAAGGCAACGATCTGCGTACTGCACACCTAAGCGCCCGCGCACTACAACCTCGGGCGCAACAAACTACTGGCGCGCAAGAACCGTAAGAATCTCCCCGATGTACATACGGTGGTAGTCCTTGTCGTTGTAGACTTTTTCGATAAGCGGGGCATCAAGGAACTGCCGGGGATCAATGTCGTGGGTGTACAGCTTGCGGCAGACGATGATGTCGCAGGCTTCCTCAAAACCGATGGCCCCCGCCCCCCTGCCCCCCGCGATGCCGGACCCGAAGACCAGGGGTGTAAGCCCGGTTTTGGCGGCTTTGTCGCAGTCCCGGCCGGAATTGGAGCCGATAAAATTCAGGGCGTCGCGGCGGCTTTCATCGAAGAACGAAAGGGTAAAGAGTTCGCTGCCGTTGGCAAACTCAAAGGTCCGCCGGCTGGGGCGGATAAACGCGAAGGCCACGTCTTTTCTCCAGAGTACCCCCAGGCCGCCCCAGCTCGCGGTCATGGTGTTCCAATCCCCGCCCGCCCCCGCGGTAATAAGCATCCACCCGCTGCCGATGCGATCAAAGGGGGAACCTTTGAAATCCCGGGGGGGCAGTTCCCGCCAGTTGTCCCCCGCTGGGCTAAGCTGCTTTTGTTTCATCGTTGCCTCCTTGAGCTTTTCCCAAAACCCACTAAGTTTTGGGAAAGCCCCCCTTCTGATTTTAACCAGCCCCCGTAATCCGGATACCGCGCCTACAGGCCCAGAAGCCTGGAATAGGCCGCAAGGGCGCCGTCCGCAGAATTTTCACCGTGGGCCCCGGTCTTTCCGG
>JAISMQ010000136.1 GCA_031276685.1 Treponema sp.
TTGACGAGGCTCTCCGCATCGGCAGGGCGGCGCAGAAAAAAACCACAGCGATACTGTTGCTTTCCTGCGGGGCGGAAAAGAAATTTGCCGCCTTCTGTTCGGTCGGGGGGACGGATTTACGGTCCCTGTTCGCCGCGCCCATGGAACGGTGGGGCGGCAAAGGCGGCGGCGGCGCGGGCTTTTTTCAGGGGGTGTTTGAATCCCGGAACGCGCTGGAAAGCTTTCTTAATGATGTGATATGATTCTGCCGTGGCAAAGCGAAGAAACTACAGCAGGGGCAAACGTAATACCGGCGGCCAGACCCTTGGCAGCCGCAGCGGAAGGCGCGTGCGAAAATCCCAAAAAGCGAGAATACCGGCGGGCCTGATTTTTTGGACCGCCTTTCTAATTTTTGTCGCGGGCCTTTTTTTTATTAACCGTGAGCATATCCGGGAAAGCCTGGAAAACACCCGGCTTCTGGAAAGAATATCCGCTTCGGCTCCCCCGGAAAACGGGGACGGGGCGGCCCAGCCTTCTGCCGCTCCCGCAGCGGAACAGCCCCCCGCCGTGCAAAACCCCCCCGTGCAAAGCCCCGCAGTACAGAGCCCCCCCCGGCCAATTGAGCAGCGCAACCCGCCCTCGTCTGCCGCCGGGGCTGCGGCAACGGGGACTGCGGGGGCCAGCAGCGCCCCGGCTGCGGGCCTGGTACCATCCTACGCCGAACAGACCCTCTACTTTATCCGCGTGGAGGACGACGGGGAGATCATCCGCAGCAAGGCTGCCCGGCGCATCCCCGTTTCGGGGACCCCGTTCCAGGACACGCTGGAGGCCCTTATCGCCGGGCCCGGCGCGGAGGAGGAGGGCCGGGGCATCATTTCCCTTATTCCGCCTAATACCAGGATTCTAAGCGCCGCTATCGAAGGAAGCACCGCCCGCATCAACTTTAGCGAAGAATTTCAGTACAACACCGCCGGGATGGAGGGCTTTATCGCCCAGCTTATCCAGATTATCTGGACCGCCACCGAATTCCCCAACGTGAAGGATGTACAGATCCTTATCGAAGGGAACCGGATCGATCATCTGGGGGAGGGGATCCCGATCTGGAACCCCCTTAACCGGCAAAGCTTCTAATACGGCGCAGGCTCAGGGCCCGGCCGGAATCGCGGTCCAGCTCCGCCAGAACCCCTTCCACCGCGCAGGGGCCTTCCTTTGCGCATTCCATACGGTACAGGACCTGGTTGCGGACCCGGTCCAGGCAGATGGCCTTGTCCATCCCGATTACCCCGCTGCTTATGCCGGTCATGCCAAGATCGGTGATGTACCCCGTGCCCAGGGGCAGGACCCGCTCGTCCGCTGTCTGCACGTGGGTATGGGTGCCGGCGACCATGCTTACTTTGCCGTCCAGGTAGTAGCCCAGGGACTCTTTTTCCCGGGTGGATTCGGCGTGAAAATCTACCAGGGCCAGGGCCCCGCCGGGCAGCGCCGGGCGCTTGTCTTCCGCCCGCTGGGATTCCGCAATCGCATTAAAGGCGGCAAAGGGGCAGTCGATGGGGGTCATGTATTCCCGGCCCTGGAGGTTGATCACCAGGTAGGACGCCCCTGCCTTTTCCAGCCGTATCCAGCCCCGGCCGGGATTGCCCTGCGGGTAGTTTGCGGGCCGCAGGATCCGTTCTTCCGTGTCCAAAAGGGGCCAGAATTCCCGCTTTTCCCACACGTGGTTTCCGGTGGTTACCACGTCGGCCCCGGCCCCCAGGATCCGCCGCAGACATTCCCTGTCCAGGCCAAAACCGGCGGCGGCGTTTTCGCCGTTAACCACGGTAAGATCCGCGCCGTGTTCCGCGACAAGGCCGGGGAGTTTCTGCTCCAGGATCGCGATCCCCGGTTCGCCCACGACATCGCCAATCATTAATATTCTTGCTATTGTCACAGCGCCAGTATATAAAAAGCTGAACGGCGTATCCAGTGGTCCTGCCGGGACGCCGGGGGGCCTTGTAAAAACACCCAGGCGGGGGGCGCTGTTTTACCATGTCAGAATTTGAAGCAATGGCGGCTTAAAAGCGGTAAAAAAAGCTGATTTTGTAAAATTTCTGTCTTTTTTATGCGTGTTGCAAGAAAATAAACCGAATTTTCTGGTAAGCGCAATGATGCTGGAATTTTGCTATTGTGCCTTGTAGTATCTGTTATTGCGTGTTACGATAGAGACAAATGAGCATTGTTATAGTCGGTTCAGTTAATCAACGAATTAAGCAGGTGCGCCAAGCTCTGAAGCTTTCGCAGGTTCAATTTTCCCGGGTTATATCCCTGTCGTCCGGATACCTTGCCGGGGTAGAGGTGGAGAAAAGAAAAGTCAATGAGCGGCTCATAAAGCTTATCTGTTCTTCTTTCAATGTAAATGAAAAGTGGCTTAAAACCGGGGAGGGGGAAATATTCAACCGGAACCCGGATGAAAGTTTTACCAAGCTGATCAGTCTTTTTAAGGAATTGGATCCCAAGTACCAGGCGTATATCCTCAAGGAGATCAACCTGCTGCTTGAAATACAGGATGGTGATTATAAAAAGCCGCTGGAGTAGTAACCGCCGCTAAACCTTGTTTCACGGTTTGCCGCGTTCCTGCGCGGGTGCGCGTAAGCGCGTTCTGTGTCCGCCGCAAGGCGGTGGACAGCTTTTCCGCTTTATGCCATAATCCCGCATGGAACCCCACGAAGAAACACGGGCTATCTTTCAGAATCTGTCCCCCATCGATCACCGCTATTCGATCTCCGAAGCCCCCCTGTACCGGGCCCTGGCGCATTGGCTTTCCGAGGAAGCCGCCATCGCCGCCAACGCCAGGGCGGAGATCGCCCTGGTACTGGCCCACCTTAAAATCCGGGGCCGCTTAGACCCCGGCCAGCGGGAAGCCCTGGAACAGGCGGCCCGGGACCTGGGCCCGGCGGAAGTCTACGCGGAGGAGGAAAAGACCCGCCACAACATCCGCGCCCTGGTGAACGTGCTAAAACGCAAAGTGCCGCCGGAACTTTCGCCCCTGGTCCACCTGGGGGCCACCAGCGTTGATATTCTGGATACCGGCCTTGCCTGGCGGGTCCGGGGGGCCGTCCGCGAAGTCCTGCTGCCGGAACTGCGGCGTCTGGAGATCCTGCTCTGCGACTTTACCAGCCGGGAGGCGGAAACCCCCCAGGTGGGCCGCACCCACGGCCAGCACGCCGTGCCCATCACCGTGGGTTTCGCCATGGCGGAATACGTATCCCGGCTGGGGAAGTCCGTCCTGGAAATAGACCGCCTGGCCGGGCAGCTTAGGGGGAAACTCGCCGGCGC
>JAISMQ010000202.1 GCA_031276685.1 Treponema sp.
GTTTCAAGGTTCAGCTTCCGGTTCGGGTACAGCGGAGTAAGGTTGTCAAAGGGAATACGGTTCTGGGCCACAGTGGGATCGTCGTAGTTGACCGTTTCCACCCGCAGCATGGCGAAGAAGCGTTCCTGCTCCTTGGGGCTGCGGATCTGGCCGTAAACGGTGTCCCCGGTCTTGAGGGCGAAAAGCCGTATCTGGCTGGGGCTGATGTAGATGTCGTCGGGGCCGGGCAGGTAGGAATTCTGCGGGCTTCTGAGGAAGCCGTAACTGTCGGGGAGTATTTCCAGGGACCCGTAGGCGTAGATGACCCCGCCGCGTTCGGTATGGGCTTTGAGCAGGGAGAAGATGATCTCCTGCTTCTTCATGTTCACCATGTCCTCGTGGGAAATGTTGTAGCAGGCCGCCAGATCCCGCAGGTCCATCATGTTAAGCCGGATAAGCTCGTTAATGCAGAGCCGGGGCTTCCCGTTGTCCTGATCCCCCCGGGGTTCGGGCTTGCCGTAGATGTCCGGCATGGGGGGAAGACTCTTGGGCAGGGCCATCGCTTCCTGCGAAACCGGGGGCCGCGCCTTGGGCGGGGGGGCCGCGAAATTCCCCTCGGCGGGGGGCTTTGCCGCCGGCCGCGCCCCTTCGGGAAGCCGGGAATAATCCGCGTAGGAATTCCCGTTGTCATAGCCTTCGCCTGAACCCTGCCGGGACCGGGGCTCCCGGTTGTCGCGCTCGCGGGAATCCCGTTCACGCGGCTCCCGTTCACGCGGCTCCCGGTCGCGGGGCTCTCTGGGCGAAACAACCCGCCTGGTCCGGGCCCGGACCACTACCCTGCCCCCCGGACGATCCTCCTGGGTATCGTCCCCGCCCCAGTTGTCTTCGCCGGGGTCCGCCTGGCCTTCCTCCGGTTCGTTACCGGGGGAAGAAAAATCCTCGTCCCTAACGGGCTCCGCCGGAATTCTCTTTCTCCGGCCCTCCGTTACCTCTTCTTCCAACGGAAGTTCCGCCGACTTCACCTTTGTGCTTCTCCGTGCGACTGCCATAGACAAACCTGTTCTCCTATAAAGTGTTAAACAAAATGTTAAACGGGAGAAGGAACTTCGCTTCCATCACGATCTCCCAATAAAATTCGCGTTAATAAGGCTTCCAGCGCTTCCCGGGCGGCGCGTTTCCGAATCTCGTTCCGCGCCCCCCCGAAGTGAAACCTGCGGGCCAGCGGCGCCCGGCCCCGGCCCGCAGTGGCTATCCACACCGTCCCCACCGGAACCGCCGTCCCGTCGCCCCCGGGGCCCGCCAGCCCGGTAACCGCCACCGCGTAATCGGCGCCGCTCCGGTCCAGCGCCCCCAGCGCCATCGCGCAGGCGGTTTCCCGGCTTACCGGCCCGAATTTTTCCAGCTCTGCGGCATCAAGGCCCAGCGCCCTGAGCTTCGCGTCCGCCATGTAGGTAACATACGAACCCCACAGCACCCGCGAGGCGCCGGGGATCCGCGCCACCAGATCCGCCACCATGCCGGCGGTACAGGATTCCGCCGCCACCATGGTCCGGGAACCCAGGGCCTTTACCAGACGCCGGCCGAGGATCCCGGCGGGGAGGCCGGGTTCCGTTTCGGGGGCACGGCTATTCGCGGCGCGGCCCATGGATTCTCTGCAATTCCGCTTTTATTTCCCCGGTAGGGCGGGAGAATATCTCCACTTCCTTATCCGCCCCGGTCATGCTGCACTGGCCCTCGAACAGCACCCCGTCGGCAATCCGGAGCCGCGCCGCAGTAATATCCCCGCGTACTTCCGCGCCGCTTAGCATATCCACCTTGTCTATCGCGTAGACGGCGCCGACCACGGTACCGTAGACCGTAAGGGACGTAACGGAAATGCGGTCCGCCTCTACCACCGCGCCCTCATCAACGATAAGCGCCCCGGTAGCCTCTATGGTACCCTTGAATTTCCCCCGGATCCGCAGGGTTTCCCGAAAGCGGAGAAACCCGTCAAACACGGTGGTTTCCCCCAGAACTACCTCGGCGGGGCCGTCTTTCTTTTTAACTTCGGTTTTAACCATGCCCTGAACTATTCCTGACGCCCGTAAGCCCGGTTTTGATCTTCCAGCTCCCTAAGGCCCACTTCGTTTTTCTTTAGCTCGTCCCATTCCACCATCGTCTTTTCGATCCGCCCCTCCAGTTCCGCTATCCGCTGCCGCAGGGAACGGCTTTTTTCCGCCGCTTCCACAAGCACCGGCGAAACCTTCCCGGCCCCGTCCCCCAGGCGCGAACACTTCGCCAAAACCACGTCCATCTCGTCAAGCCCGCGGATAAAGTCGCGCAGGCTGTCTCCGGTATCCTTGTTTAGGGCTTCCGCCAGGCACAGCCGCTCTTCCCGCACCGCGATCTGGGCGAAGAGCTCGCGGTTCCGCAGCACGACCCGGATGCGGGCGAGGACTTCGGAAAAGTTGAAAGGCTTGGTGATGTAATCCTCTACCCCCAGTTCATAACCTTCCAGTTTGTCCTTTACATCGTCAAGGGCGGAAAACATGACAACCGGAATATCCTGGAATTTTGGATCCGCCTTAAGGGTTTTTGTCACTTCCCAGCCCGACATACGGGGCATAATATTGTCCAGCAGGATAAGATCCGGCAAAAACTGCCTGACCTTTTCCAGAGCTTCCAGCCCGTCGTTTGCCTTATCGACCGTAAAGCCGAGCTTGGAAAGCATGACTTCGAAGAACTCAAGATTAAGCTGCTCATCGTCAACTATGAGTATCTTCTTTCGGGTATTCATTGGTCCCTTCCTTGCCGCCGCCTGTTACTCATCTGAAAACAAGGAACCACCGTCCGCCGTGCCCTGGCCGTTTATGTTGAACAAACAGCCCAATAAGGCCGAACTACCGGTTTCTTCCGTTCGCAGCAGAATCATTTTTTAATGCTAGAAGTATACGGGATACCGCGCCGAGAATCAACAGGGCCGCCGCCAGGGCCGCGAAAAACACGCCCAGGTAATCCCCGTAGGCGGTATACAAAGTCCCGCCGGAAAGGACGGGGACCTCCGCGGTGATCCAGGACTCCGCAAAGGGCGGGGCCAGGGCGATAACGCGGCCGTCGGGGTTTATCCCGCAGGTCTGGCCTGATGCCGTGGAACGGACCACGGAACGGCGGTTCTCCACAGCCCGGAACACCGCCATAGTCAAATGCTGGTTCTGGGCCGTAAGGCTATGGGACCAGGCGTCATTGCTCAGATTCACGATAAGCTCCGCGCCGTTCCGCACGAATTCCCGGCTTAAATAGCCAAAACTGTCCTCAAAACAGATGGGGGTGGAGAATTTCAGGATCCCGGGGCCGCCGCCGCGCGGAACGGGGACGGAAAAAACCGTCGCCTCCTTCCCGCGTTCCCAAAAGTGGGTGTCCGCCTTGACCAACGCATTGTAGATCCGGGGGAACTGCCGCTCGTAGGGAAAATACTCCGTAAAGGGCACCAGGTGGAGCTTGCGGTACAGATCGCGGATCTCCGCCCCCTGGAAAAGCAAAACGGCGTTGTAGTCCACGCGCTCCCAGCCGCCAAGGCCGTTCCCCTCCAGGCGGGCGTCATCGTTCCCCAGCACGAAGGGGACCTCCTGCCGGGAAAGGTAGTTCAGAAGCTCCCGGACCAGATCCCAGGATTCCCGATCGTCCCGGTAGTTGCTGTGCCAGTAGATCCGGGGGACAAACGCGGTTTCGGACCAGACCACCATGTCGGGCTTTGGCTCGGCCCGCAGGGCCTCGTCGGAAAGGCGGCTTAACACCCGCAAATTCTGCCGGTATTCGTCCATGTCCCCGCGCCAGGGGTCGGTGTTGTGCTGGATCAGCGCGATACGGGCCACCGGCGCGCCCCCGTAGTCCTCCCGGGAAAGGAACCCGTAGCCAAGGGCAAGGCACAGGCAGGCGAACCAGGCGACGGCGCTTACCCGCTCCCGGCGGAAAAACCCGGCGACAGCCTGCGGCACCGCCCGGCCCGCGCCGGCCAGCGCGGCGCCCAGCCAGGCGGAGGGGAACATAACCAGGGCGCACACCGCCCACACGCCCCCCAGCCGGGCCACCTGGATGACGGGGATAATTTCCCACTGGGAATAGCCGGAGATCCCGTAGGGGTAGCCCAAAAAGCCCAGGGTCCGCAGGTACTCGTAGGCCAGCCAGACGGCCCACTGGGTCAGGTAAAAACGGCGGCGAAAGAGGATCCCGGCCAGTTTAAGCAGGGGAAAGGTTAGGCCCAGGTAGACCGTGTAGATGGTATTGATAATGAGCCCCGCCATCGGGTGGAACGCGCCCATCCAATAGTTAAAGAGGCTGTAGGCCCCGTAGCCGTACAATGCGCCCCAGAAGACCGAGGCGGGCAGGCTTACGCGGTTAACCAGCAGAAAAACCGGGGCCCAGGCAAACCAGGCCAGCAGGGGGATTCCTTTTTCTACCAGAGGGTTGGGGAACGAAAGGGTAAAAAGCGCCATCCCCAGGACCGCGAGCCCCAGGTTGGCGAAGAACCGGCGGGCGGGCGAATCGGCGGCCGGATTCATGGCTGCCCCGCGCTCCACACGGCCTGTTTTAGTTCCTGGCCCGGCCTAAAGACCGCGATACCGTGGGAAGTAACCGCCACTTCCTCCCCCGTTTTGGGGTTCCGGGCCTTTGAACGGCCCTTGCGGATTTTGACCTCGAACGTACCAAAACCCCTTAGCTCGATTGATGAATTCCGTACCAGGGCTTTTTTTATTTCATCGATAAACGAATCAACTACGGCCTGCGCCAGCTTCCGGCTTATTCCGGCTTTTTCACACAGGGAATCGACTATATCCGCTTTGGTATACTTTCCGGCCGCCATTATGCCTTACCGCGCCGCAGGGGATCCGCCGCTACTGCCACCAACGGATCCCGGTTACTGGGCGGCCTTTACCGAATTGAAGAATCGCTGCATCCGGGACTTTTTGCGGGCGGCGTTGTTCTTCTTGATGATCCCCTTTCCCGCGGCCGTATCGATCTTCTTGATCATGTCCTTCAGCGCCGCTTCCGCCTCCGTAATTTCTTTTTTCTGGGCCAGAGCAAGTAACTTTTTGACGCTGGTCCTGACCGCGGTTCGCGCCGACTAGTTCCTAAGCCGGCGTTCCTCGCTGCGCCGGTGACGTTTTTCTGCGGAACTGCTCTTACCTGCCAAAAGAAAACCCTCCATAGGGCTACGTCAAGCGCGCGCCCGAATTGTACTGTTTGCCGGGCTTTTAAAAACCCGGCCGGTTTTGAAAAAGCCCTATCTAAAATCCGAAGGACGGCGTTCAACGCGCTTGCATTTTTCACATTCGGCAATGTTTTTTATTTTGCCGTTTTCAAAAAGGGTCTTCATTTTGACCTCGCCCCCGCAGGAACAGAAGAATTTCTGCGTGGCGCTCGCTGTACGCGCGTTTTTACTGGCCTGGGCCATGATCATCTCCTTGCAGCCGCGCCGTTAGCGTCATGCCGTTGGCGCATGTGTTTTAATCAAAATAATATGGGAAAGAGCCGCATGTCAACCCGCCCGTCAGGGATTCTCGGCCGGGGCGCCCACGGAGGGCCGCTGAAGCTGGGCAAGGGCCAGGCCGCGCCATTCCCCAATCCGCTCCCTGCCGCCCAGGAAGGCCCACAGGATCCGGGCGGAACTTTCCCTGCCAACGCCGTAGAGGGCGTTCCCCAGGTAGTAGGCGCAGCGGTAGTACTCCGACTGGGCCGCGTATTCAAGAAGATCGGCCCTGCGCCCCAGGCTGTCCAGCAGATTCTCCAGCGATTCGAACACAAAATCGTAACGGTCCCGCCGGACTTCCTCGATAAGCGTGGAATTTTGGATAAGAAACGCGAACATCAGGTGTTCGACCGCCCGGTTGTACCGATTAAAGGCGTAGTAATAAAAACCGAGCAGGCGGTGGGCCCGTTCCACGGAGCTGTTGTTGTAACGGTACATGACCAGCAAACGGGCGGGACCCGAATTTTCCAGGGTCCGGACCATGGAATTCCGCGAAAATTCGCCGGAACTCCCCGACCACAGGGGGTCCCAGGGCTGGCCCCCGGCGCCGCTTCCCTCCACGATCCGCAGAAGGGTCTCCTCCATCAGCTTGAAATCCTGGCGGGCCCGGTAAATGTCCGCCGTTTTGTAGAGCAGATCGAGTTCGAAATTCGGATCCTCGAAGCGGGCGCTTAGGGCCAGGGCCTTGCGGTACTGCCCCAGGGCCAGGCCCAGTTCGCCTTCTACGCGGTAGACCTCCCCTATCCAGTACTCCGCCTCCGGGTAATTCTTGAGTTTCCCCAGTTCCTCCAGGGCCCGCAGCGCGGAATTCCCAAGATCCCCGCGGGGGAAGCGGTAGTACAGTTCGTCCAGGGCCTGCCGGACATCCGCGTAGTTCCGTTCCCCGGCGTAGCGTTCGACAATATCCAGCGAATCCCCAAGGGCGCGGACCTCGGGGATCGACAAAAAATTGACAAGGTCCTTTTCCATGCCGGCATAGCGGTCCTGCCGCTGCCGGCGGGCGTCTTCAAAGGCCAAAAGGGCGCTGCCGTAATCCCCCTGCCGGAAGAGCAGTTTCCCGCGCTCCATGACGTACCACCAGGGCCGTTCTTCCTGGGCGCGGGCAAAAACAGCCCCCAGGACAAGGAGGGCAAGTGTACAGCAGCGCTT
>JAISMQ010000253.1 GCA_031276685.1 Treponema sp.
GAGATAGGCGGCCTTGGTCCTGCGTATTTCCGGCAGGGCCAGATCGATGGCGAACAGGGTCTGCCCCTTGTGGTACAGTTCCGTCTCCCGGCTGTTCAGGTATTTGGGCCCTTCCCCCGCGATGATCCGGCCGCCGAAGGCCACGACCCGGCCCTGGCGGTCGGAGATGGGGAACATGAGCCGGTCGGAGAAAAACGAGGAGCGGGGGTAGCGCTCGGAAAAGAGGCCGGAGGCGGCCAGCAGGGATTCGGAAAACCCCTTTTTCGTTAAAAAATCAAACAGCCAGCGGCGGTTCGCCGGGGCGTAGCCCAGCCTGAAGCGCCGCAGCATCTCCGCGCTGATCCCCCGCGACAGGACGTACTGTTTTGCCGCTTCGCCTTCGGGCCGGTCCGTCAGGAAGTACTGGAAACTGACCGAAACCCCCCGGTACAGTTCGGCGAGCCCCTCGGCCCGGATGTTCCGTTCCGGATCCGGGGCCTCCGCAGGCCCCCCCTCCCGGATAATCTCCACGCCGAAGCGCCGGGCCAGGGTTTCCACCGCCTCCGGGAAGCTGAGTTTGTCCATCTCCATGACGAATTTGATGACGCCGCCCCCCTCGTGGCAGCCGAAGCAGTAGTACATCTTCCGGTCGGGGTCCACGGTAAACGAGGGGGTCCGTTCCTGGCCCCCCGCGTGGAAGGGGCAGCGGCCCCAGTAGCGGCCCCCTTTTTTTTCCAGGCGGACGTAATCCCCTACCACCGCCAGGGCGTCCAGCTTGCGTTCCAGTTCCTCTATGGTCTGCCGGGCGATGCGGCTCACGGGGCGCGGCCCTGTTTGGTGTACAGGACCCCGGCCCGGATGTGGTCGTCAAAGGTCCGGGAGAAGTAGTGCCGGCCCGCCGCCGGATCGGCCAGGCGGAAGTAGAGGTAGTCGCTGTCCTGGGGCCGGAAGGCCGCGTCCAGGGCCAGGGCGCCGGGGGAGCAGATGGGGCCGGGCGGCAGCCCGGCGCGGATGTAGGTGTTGTAGGGGTTCTGAATCTCCGTGTCGCGGGTGTAGATTACGGCCGGGTGGGGCTTCCCCTGGATTTCGGTGATCACGTATTCCACGGTGGCGCAGGACTGGAGGGCCATGCCGATCCGCAGGCGGTTGAGGAAGACCCCCGCCATAAGGGGGGCCTCGTCCCCCACGCGGTATTCCCGCTCCACGATGGAGGCCAGGATCACCGTGGCGTGGAGCTCCTCCCCCCGGCCGGGAATAGCGGCTTCCCGCAGTTTGGCAAAGAAGTTATCCGCCATGGAGCGGACTACCAGTTCCGCGGGATAATCTTTGGGGAACAGGTAGGTGTCGGGGAACAGGTAGCCTTCCATGTCGGGGCCGGGGACGGCGTAGGAATTCAAAATTTCCGGGTCGGCGGCGGCCCGGATCAGGTCCTCCGCGGCGCAGATCCCCGCCTCTTCAAGGATCCGGGCGGTTTTTTTAAGGGTACCGCCTTCGGGGAAGACGACTTTTTCCAGCATCTGGCGGCCTTCGACAAGGGCCTTGCGGATGGCGAGCTGGGCGGCGGGCAGTTCCAGCCTGAAGGTCCCGGATTTTACCTGGCCCTTGCCGAAACGGGAAAGCGCGTACCAGAGATAGCGGCTCCGGATAAGGCCCGCCTCTTCCAGCCGCCTGCCCACGGAAAAGCCCGATTCGCCTTTGCGCACCTCGATAAGCACCGATCCGTCTTCGGCTTTCCGCAGGCCCCCGTCCGCTTCTTCCCGCACCGGGACGCGGGGCGGGGCGTTGAAATAGACAAGCAGGCCCAGGCCCGCCACCAGGAGGCACAGGCACAGGCCGACAAGGAAGCTTAGAATCCGGAACAGAAGGCGGGCGGCGGGTTTCATTTACAGTTTGATTTCGAGCCCCTCTGTGGCAAGGGTAAGCTCGATACCCCTGATGTTCATCCGTTCCAGGTACCAGCGGGCGGACTGCAGCATGTTGTAAAGCTTGTGGTCGCCGTAGGTGGGGTCGTGGTGGAACAGGACCATGTGTTTGATATTCCAGTTGGCGGAAAAATCGGCGGCCATGCTGAAGGCGTTGTGGCCCCAGTTGTACTTTTCGATGGCCTCCCCCAGCGTGTACTGGCAGTCGATGATGATCAGATCCGCGTCTTTGAAAAACGCGATGTTTTCCCCGTTCCTGGAAAAATCCTCGGCGGTGAGCGAGGTATCCGTGGCGTAGATAAGGCGGCGCGTCCCGTCGTTCACCAGGTAGGAGTAACAGCCGCCGGGATGGTTCATCTTTTTGTACGAGATCTCCATGCCCGCGAACCGGGCGGGGCCGTCAAGGACGTGGAATTCCTTCCTGCTCCCCATCGATTCCAACGGGGCGGGGAAGCAGGGCGCGCGCATCTGGTCCCGCAGGACCTCCTCCATATTCGGCATGGGGGAATAGAAGCCCAGGCTGACGGAAGGGTCGAAGGCGGGGCCGAAGAAGGGCAGGCCCTGGATATGGTCCCAGTGAAAGTGGGAGAAAAACACGCGGTAACTGGACGGCTTGGGTTTTTCCTTGGTCATGGCGATGCCCATTTCCCGTATGCCGGACCCCGCGTCGAAGACCAGAATTTCCGGGGATTTTTCCGAACGGACGGTGACGCAGGGGGTGTTCCCCCCCACCGCGCCGAAGAGCCAGGGGGGGAGCCCCGCCAAAAAGCGTTCGCGGTTCTCCTGGCAGGCGAGGTCGTCCGGCGTCAGGCGTTCGACAATCGAGGAGACCTTGCTTTTAATCTGGGAGGGCAGGAGGGGGGCGGGCAGCGAGCCGCGGACGC
>JAISMQ010000074.1 GCA_031276685.1 Treponema sp.
GGCCCGCCGGATAACGGGCCGGGCGCTGGGCGCGCCCGACGCCCCGGCCCGCCCGGTGGTGATCATGATCTCCGCGGGGGAGATGGACGGCGTCGAGCGCGAAGCCCGCAGCGCCGGGGTGGACAGGTTTTTGCCAAAGCCGCTGTTCCCCTCCGTCATTGCGGACTGCATAAACAGGTGCCTGGGGGCGGAAAACCTTGTCGCCCCCGCCGGGCCTGAATCCCCGGCGGCCGATGCCTTCGCGGGGCGCGTGATCCTCCTGGCCGAAGACGTGGAGATAAACCGGGAGATTGTCCAGGCCCTGCTGGAGCCTACGGGGGCGCGTATCGACTGCGCGGAAAACGGCGCCGAAGCGGTCAGGATGTTTACCGCTTCCCCCGGCGCCTACGACATTATCTTTATGGATGTCCAGATGCCGGAGATGGACGGCTACGAGGCGACCCGCCGCATCCGCGCTTTCGAAAAGAGCCGGGCGCGGGAAGCGTCCGGTGCGTCGGACACCTCCGGGGATACCTCCGGGGAGCCTGCCGGCCGGATACCGATCATCGCCATGACGGCCAACGTGTTTCGCGAGGACGTTGACAAGTGCCTGGCGGCGGGGATGAACGACCACATGGGCAAACCCCTGGACTTTGGCGAGGTCCTGTCCAAACTGCGTACCTACCTGGGGCCCCCGCCCGGCGGCCCGTTTTAGCGGGGAAAGCCGCTTCCCCCGCGAATTTCCCCTGTTTTCCGCGCGGCCCCGCCGCATTTTTTCCCCGCCTTGGGTTTCTGTACCGGCTGCCCCGCGCCGTCCAGTTCCCATTGGGACATAAGCGCGGAAAGGCTGGACGAGACGGTGCCCGTCGAGATGCCCGTTACCTCCGCAATCTGCCGGTGGGTGGCGTCCAGCCTGAATTTGGAAAAGCGCCTGCGCATCCCCGCGAGCCGCTTCCGCGCCCGTTCCAACTGGGTTTTGACTACCCCGTACCGGCTGCTGTCCGGCAGCAGTACCTTTAGGCGCCGGTCCCAGGCGATGCAGCGGTAGAACTGCGTCGTTATCCGTTCCTGGAACATGCGGATCTTCTCTTCCTTCTGGCTCCGGCTGGAGCGCAGCTTGTCTATCATCAGCCGCAGCACGCCCAGGTCTATCCCCGTGTAGGGGGCAATCCGCTCGACAAAGTCTTCGGAGACGAAGTAGTAGGACTTTAGGATGAGCAGCAGGATCTGCCGGGATTTAAGCGGGGCGGGGGCCTGCGGCGGCTCTTCCTCCTCTTCCGCCTCCTCCGGCCCCGGGTAGCTGAATTCCGGGCTGCGGACCTCGATGTCCATGCTGTGGGTGGTCCAGGCGGCGTATTCGGTGATGTAGTGGTCTATCTGCTGGGTTTTGTACTCCTTCATCGAATAGCGGATCAGGGCCCCGACGTATGTGGAAAAAGCCGCCCCGCCGCCGCCTTTGAAGTGGCGGATAGCCCTGCTGAGCCGGGGGTAAATCCAGCACAGGTAGTCAACGCTGTCCTCCTCGCTGCCGTTGAACCAGCGGTAGCTCCGGGCGTTTTCCAGGATGGCGCTGAACATCTTCCCTTCCAGTTCCCGCCGGCCGATGGCGCCGTCCAGGTAATCCCGGTACATCGTGTCAAGGTTGCCAAAATTTTCCATGCCTACGCTCCTTATATTCCTCGATATCGGATTAGTGGGGCGGAAGCACAGTTTTACCTGTAAATAATGTGACAAACGTAATATTTTTTTGCGTTTTTTTTGGTTTTTTTACCCGGGAAGCCCCCCGGAAGGCCCGCAGGCGGGGGTCCGGCGGGGGCTACAGGCCCGCCGTAAAGATCGGTTCGAAGCGGGAGAGAACCCGCGGTTTTAGATCCGCGATAAGCGCCGGGACGGCGAAACCTGCGGCGTTTTTGTGGCCCCCGCCGCCGAAATCCGCGGCGACGGCCGCCACGTCCACCCATTCCCTGGATCGGAGCCCCACGGTACACCGTTCCGGCGTTTCCTGGCGGATCACGACGATAACTTCCACGTCCGCAGCGGAGAGGAGCAGTTGGTAGAGGCTGTCGGAGTCCCGGCCTTCCAGCCCGAAGCGCCGGGTTTCCTCGTATTCCTCGCAGGTGTAGATCAGCCTGCCGCCGAAGTGCTGTTCCGCGCGGGAAAGCTGGATCCCCAGGAGGATCCGGGAGTTGAAGCTCTTCCCCCCGTTGATCGCGTTGAAGACCTTTTTGGGGCTTGCCCCCGCGCCGACCATCCTGCCGGCGCTGGCAAAGGCTTCCCGGTTTCCCGCGTCGATATGGCGGAAAAACCCCGTATCGGTACAGAAGCCGAACAGGAGGTACTCCGCCTCCTCCGCCGTCGGTTCAAGGCCCAGGGCTTCGATAAGCGCCAGGATCATGACGGTTACCGACGGGGCCTCCGGATCCAGGTAGACCACGGCCCCCGCCCCGGGGTGGACGCCGGCGCTGTGGTGATCGATGAACGCCTGGGGCAGGCCCGCGATACGGGTTTCAAGATCCCCGGTACGTTCCGGGGAAGCACAGTCCATAATGATAACCCGCGCGTCCCGGCGTTCCGCCTCCCCCGGCGCGGCGGTAAAAAGGCGCTCGTAGGGCTTGATCTCGGTCCGTTTGAAGGGGCCCGCGGAACAGAGGACCGCCTCCTTCCCCATGCGCCTTAGGGCGGAGGCGAGGGCCAGGGAAGCCCCGGTACAGTCCCCGTCCGGTTCCTTGTGGCCTGCCAGGATGAATTTCCCGCCGTCCCTGACAAACCCGACCAGTTCCGGGGGCACGGGCACGGGCTTTACCATAAGGCCGGGCGCCCGCAAGTCCGGGGCCCGTATCTAAAATTCCAGGCGGTAGTTTTCATCAATGTTGTCGAAATGTTCGTCAAGGTTAACGCCGGCGGGTATGTTCCCCCAGCTTTGGTGGCTTTTGTTGCGGTGTATGTAGAGCCGCACGTGGCTGAATTCCCCGGAACGGTAGTAGATCGTAAGGGAAGGCCAGGCGGGGCCGGGGGCCAGGTTGATAAGCTCCCCCCTGCCGCCGGCCTCGTCGAACCACTCGCGCGGAATGTAGGCGGTGCCCAGTTCCCTGGTCCCCTTCCGGTATTTGATTACGTAGCCCCGCCGGTACGGGTATATCCGCTCTATCGGGGTGTTGTAGTAAAAGTATTCGGATTCCTTATCCTGCGGGATGCTTTGCGCGAAAAGAGACGCCGCTTCGAACAGCGTGACGGCGGCGAGAACGAAAAAGAGCTTTTTCATGGCGATCCTCCAACCATCCACATGGCTTAGGGTATAAGTATACTAAGGGGTCCCTGCCCGGCGCAAGCCGCTATACGAGGCCAAGGGTGGCAAGCATGACGGCTTTTACCGTATGCTTGCGGTTTTCCGCCTCGTCCCAGGCCCGGCTCCGGGGGCCGTCCAGCAGCTCCGCCGTTACCTCCTCCCCCTTGATCGCCGGGAGGCAGTGCATAAAGATGCTGTCGGCCCTCCCGGTCCTGTCCATCAGGGCCTGGTTCACCTGGTAGGGCCGCAGGAGCCGCGCGCGCTCCTCTTTTTGGCTTTCCTCCCCCATGGAGGTCCAGACATCAGTGTAGAGGGCGTGGGCGCCTTCCACCTCCCCCGTATCCGGGCTGACGCGGATGCGGGCCCCCGAATCCCGCGCCAGGGTTTGGCAAAGGGCCAGAAGATCCGGGTCCGGGCTGAGTTCCGGCGGGCATACCACCGTGATATGCACCCCCAGTTTGGCGCAGATAACCAGGAGGGACCGGGCCACGTTGTTCCGGCCGTCCCCCACGAAGCAGAGTTTTTTCCCCGCCGCGTTTCCAAAGCTCTCTTCCAGGGTCTGGATATCCGCCAGGGCCTGGGTGGGGTGGAACGAATCGGTAAGGCCGTTGTACACCGGGACGCCGGAATATTTGGCCAGCGTTTCCGCCGTGGACTGCTTAAAGCCCCGGAACTGGATGGCGCTGAACATGCGCCCCAGTACCCGCGCGGTATCTTCCAGGGCTTCTTTAAGCCCCAGGTGTATATCCTGGGTGGAGAGGAACACCGGGTGCCCCCCCTCCTCCCCGAACGCGGTTTCAAAGGCGCAGCGGGTCCTGGTGGAACGTTTTTCGAAGATCAGAGCCAGGGTTTTTCCGGCGAAACGGCTCCGCGCCGCGCCGTCCCGCGCCTCCTCTTTGACTTGCCGGGAAAGATCCAGAAGATAGCGGATCTCCTCCGGCCGGTAATCCAGCCAGCTTAGGAGGGATCTGCCCTTGAAATGCTGTACGGTCATAACATGCTGCCCCCAGCAGGGAATTTACCATACCCGTCTTTGGAATAACAAGCGCAAGGCCGGGTTCCTCCAGGACCAGCGCCAGATATGCGCCAGTTCTGAAGCGATGCCCCGTGTTTTGGGAATAGGCCAAGATGCCGATAAATATTAATCGGGGGTAGCGGCGGAATGATACGGCTTTTGTTTTTTCTCCGTTTCAGATCCCAACTGCGCCGCACGGATCAGCTCCTGGCGGACGGCCTGGAAGAGCGGATTCTGGAGCTGGTGCGGAACGCCGGGGGCCTTGAAAAGGGCGAGCGCCGTTTTATCGGGGCCCTGTTCCGGGAATCCGCGCCGGCCCTGGGCCTGGATATTTTCACCTGCGCCGAAGGCATCCTGGACCTGGTCGGGCGGGAGGCCGCCCGCCTGTACGGTTACGCCCTGATCATCGGGAAAGGTATCGACGACGCCGAAGCCGGGAGGCTCTGCCGGCTGTTCTCTTCCCCCCGGAATTCCGGCCTGTACTGCGACGGCGAAATCCGCAAGCTTCTTGGCTATTACCTCGTGTTCGATCCCGGGGCGCCGGCTTCCGGCCGGCCCGGCCCGGAGGCCGGCTATGCGCGCATGAGGGCCTTCAGGGATCCGGAGGGCTTCGGCTCCGCGCCCCCCCTTGAGGCGGAGCAGGCCCGGCGCGCCGGCATTGTAAAGCGGCTGAAACAGGCGCGCCGGAAGAACGTCCTGGTGCTGGGGCCGGAATTTTCGGGAAAACGGGCGGGGCTCTACGAGTTCTGCGCCGCCGGCGCCCCGCCGCTGGTGATCCGCTTTGCCGCGGGCGGGGGGCTGGCCCCCGTTTGCGACGCCTACAGCCCGGTGATCCGCGCCTTCCTTGCCGGGCTACCGGCTTCCGGGCTACCGGATGCCTCCGGGGCGCTGAACTCCGGGGCCCCGGCACCGCCGGAAAACGGCGCCCCGCTTTCCGGGGAACTGGAAGCCCTGTGGCAAAGCCTCTTCCGGGACCGGCTCCAGGGGGAAGCGCCCCTGTTCCTCCTGCGAAAGGGCGGCCGTTTCCTCGTCCTGCTCCTGGATTCGTACCTGGGGGCTTGCGCGGCGCGGGGGCTCAGGCCCGCCCTGATTCTGGAGGATCTTGACCGGGCGCCGGAAAGCGCCGCCCGGATTGCGCGGGAAGCCCTGGAGCCTTACGCCGCCAGGGGGCCGCTTGCGTCCCGGCTTGAGATCTACGGGACCGCGTCCGCCGGGGAGGGCGTTTCCCCCGCCTGGGACCGTTTTTTTTCCAAGGTTATCCGCCTGGAAGGGGAGGGGGCCGCGTATAGCCCCGACATGTCGCGGGATCTTTGGGAGATCTCCTACGCCTTCGCCCTGCTGGGCCCTTACTTCCCCGGCTCCCTGCTCCCCCAGCTTCTGGCCGAAGGGGGGAAATCCCCGGAGATGATCTCCCGCGCCCTGGGCATGCTGGCCCGGTCCGGCATCGTGGATACCGCGCAGGACCCCCGGCCCCGGATCCCCCGGTTTGTTTCCCGCGCGGAGGCGATCCTGGGCGGGCGGAAAGAACTGATCCGCGGCCTGGTCCGGGACCGCCTGCTGGACTGGGTGTTTACCAACCGCCTGCGCCCCTGTTTGGCCCTGCTGGAAGCCCTGGCGGATCTGGGGGACGGGGCGGGGATCTTCGGAAGCATCGCCCGGGGGGACGAGCTTATCCTGCGGTCGGTCGTTACCGACATGACCAACGGCGTTTCCGCCGGAATCGGGGAGGCCGTCCGGGGGGGGAGGCTGGAATCCGTTGTGGGGCCCGGCCGCGCCCCCACCGTGGCCTACCTGTACCGGATCCTCGGCGCCCTGCTGAATGGGGACGACGGGGATATCAGGGAGGCGTTCCGCCGCCCCCCCGGGGAGGACCGGATCTACCCCCCCTTCAAAGCCCAGGTGCTGGTGAATACTGCGGCGTACCAGTTCGGAATCCGGGACATTGACTCCGCGCTCGGCACCATCAAGGCGGCCTTTATCCTGAGCCAGAAGGCGCCCTGGACCGGGCTTGCCCAGTCCAACCGCCTGTTTTCGCTGGTCAACCTGGCCAAACAGCGGATGGGGGAAACGGCGGACTACGCGGGCTTCGCGGTCGAACACGCGGAACGATCCGCCGACTACGGGGAACTGGCCGTGGCGTCCTACTATGCCGCCGCCGTCCAGACCCTGTACGGCAACCTCTCCCAGGCCGGGCGGCTCGCGGCTGCGGCGGAGGGCCAGGCCCTTACGGCCGGGCGGGCGGAATGGGCCGATCGCGCCCGCTTCTTCCAGGGCAAAATCGCCTTTGATCTGGGCTGCTACCAGGACGCCCTGCGGATCTTCCAGGCTGTCGCGGGGAACCCAGCGGGGAACCCCTCGGCGGAAAAACTTGCGCTGCTGGAAGCCTGGGCCTACCGGGCCCGGCTCTACTCCCGGAACCCCCTGCTGCCCGGGCCTTCCGGCGGCGCGGACACGGGGCTTTTCGAGATTGAAGGCGCCTACCTGGCCGGGGATTATGCGCGGGCCGCCGATCTGGCGGCGGCGCTGGGGGAAGCCCCCCCCGCCGATATCTTTGTCCACACCGAACAGCCCGACTGGCGCAGCGGCTTTGCCCAATGCGAACTCCTGCTCCTCCCCGTCCGGGAATTCCGGGACCGGATGATCTCGGTGTACCGGGCCCTGGCCCTGTGCCGCCTCTCCGCCGCCGGCGGGGCGGAGGCCCTTGGGATCATGCAGCGGGTCCTGCGGGACGAGCGGCTTTCGGAGATGGATCCCTGCGACGCCTTTTACTTCTTCGCCTGGTACCAGGTGCTTAAGGAATCCGGCGCGGCCCAGGTAGACATGAACACCGCCGTCAGCATGGCCTTTAAGCGGCTCCAGCGCCGGGCGAGCAGGATTGACGACCCCAAGATTCGGCAGGCATACCTTACCCAGCCCTACTGGAACAGCGCCCTCAGCCTGGCCGCCAGGGAGCACAAACTTATTTAGCTGCGCCCGTAGCGAATATCATTGCAGTCTATGCGCTGGCCCTGCGCCCGAACCTTGCTTTTTTCCCGCCCCCGGCCTTAGTCTTAGTAAGCGGCGTCCGCCGCAAAGCCCGGCCGCGCCGCAAAGCGGCTGGAACGAGGGGGGACCTATGGGGTCAATCAAAAAAGTCAAAGTCGCGGTGGTGGGCTGCGGCGTTATCAGCGAAATTTACCTGACCAACATGACCAGCAAGTTTGAAATTCTGGACGTGGTGGGCTGCTGCGACATCGTCAAGGAACGGATGGAGCGGCGGGCCAATCAATTCAACATCAAGCAGATGGTCATTGAGGAGATCCTCAACGACAAGGACATCGAACTGGTGCTGAACATCACGGACCCCGTGAACCACCCCCTGGTGTCCAGCCAGGTCCTTAACGCGGGGAAACACCTGTACTCCGAAAAGCCCATCGACCTTTCGATAGAGGCCGCCCGGGAGCTGGTGCGGCTTGCCGATAACAACAAGGTCCTCTACGGCAACGCCCCGGATACCTTCATGGGCCAGGCCATCCAGACCGCCCGTTTCTACCTGGATTCCGGCCTTATCGGCGATGTTACCTCGGTAACCGCCACGCTGAACCGGGATTCCGGCCTTTTGGCGGAACGTTACCCCTTTACCGCGCTTCCCGGCGGGGGCATCGGCCTTGACGTGGGCGTCTATTACATTACCGCGATGCTCAGCCTGCTGGGCCCCGTTACCGAAGTTTCCGGCCTTGTCACCACCCTGAAACCCGAACGGACCCACTTTATCCCGGACAAACCGGACTTTGGGGAACAATTCCGGCTCCAGGCGGAAAATCTGGTGGTGGGGAGTTTCCGTTTCGCCTCCGGCGTCTTCGGCGCCCTCCACTTCAATTCCTCCAGCATCGGGAACGAAAAACCCCAGATCACCGTTTTCGGCACCGAAGGCATCCTCTACCTGCCCGATCCCAACCAGTTCGGCGGCGAGGTAAAGGTTGTCCTTAAAGGCCACCCGGAACCCGTCACCCTGCCCTGCACCCACGCCTTTTCCAAAAACAGCCGGGGCATCGGCCCTGCGGAACTGGCCTGGTCGCTGCGGAACGGCCGCCGCCCCCGGACCAGCAAGGAAATGGCCTTCCACGGCCTGGAACTCCTGTTGGGCCTCTACAAAAGCTGCGAAACCCGGCAGTTCTACACCATGACCAGCAGCTTCCAGCGTCCCGCGCCCATACCCCGGGGCTACCTGGACGAAAACTACGGTTCCTCCGCCGAGGCCGGCCTGGCCCTGTAGCCGGGGGAAACCATGGCAAAGATAGCGCTTATCGGCGCGGGGAGCATCGTTTTTTGCAAGACCCTGCTCAACGACCTGTTCTCCACCCCCGTCCTCAAGGGTTCCCATTTTTCCCTCATGGGGCCTACGCTCTGGAAACTAGAAAAGATGAAGGTTTACGCGGACCAGATCATCGGCAAGAATCACCTGGACGCCGCCGTTAG
>JAISMQ010000263.1 GCA_031276685.1 Treponema sp.
CGGAACCCTGGTGCGTATCCTTATTGACATTGTTTCCAAGGGCGGCAATCTGGCGCTGAACATTACGCCCCAGCCCGACGGCGAACTCCCCGCCCGGGGAATAGCGGAACTGTGCCGCATGGGCCGCTGGCTTAACGTTAACGGCGGGGGCATCTACGCTACGCGGATTGCAGAAGGCTTTACCAAAAACCGGGAAGTCAAGTGTACCCGCAGGGGCGCTACGGTTTACGCATTTTACCTGTACAACGACTTCGCCCGCCTGCCCAGGAATATCCTGGTGGAAATAGACCATACGGCGCTTGACAAAGCCGTGCGGAAGGTTACGCTGCTGCGTAATGGCGAAAATGTGCCCTTTACGCAGGACGGCAAAGGTATTGTGTTGAAGACCGCCGGGCTGGATCCCTTCGGCGCCGAATACGCGGATTGTTACGCGCTGGAATTCGGGAACTAAAAGCGGGAATTTATTCATAGGAGAAATGTATGGCCTTGCCAAAACCAACAAAGAGCCAGTTTGAATGGCACGAGATAGAAAAAAAGCTGATGATCTGCTTGGACCCGGCTACATGGCAGAGACAGGAATACGACGATCTTTCAACGCCGCTGGCGGAGATAAACCCATCGGGCTTTGACGCCGCACAGTGGGCGCAGGCGGCCCTGTCCTGGGGCGCCGGGGAGATAATCCTGGTGGCCAAACACGTCGGCGGCTTCTGCCTGTGGCAGACCGATACTTCGCCCTACGGCCTTAAGGAAACCCCCTTCCAAAACGGCAAGGGCGATATCGTGGACGACCTCTACAAAGCCTGCAAAAAACAGGGCCTCAAATTCGGCATTTACCTTTCCCCGGCGGACAGGTTTTACGGCGCGTACACCGGCGGCGGCGGAAAAACGGCCGACCCCGCGAAACAGGAAGCCTACAACAACGTGTACCGCAGGCAGCTCACGGAGCTTCTTAAAAAATACCCCGACACCTTCGAGATCTGGTTTGACGGCGGCATCGTCATCCCGGTAGGGGACATACTTGAAAAATACGCCCCCGACGCGATGATCCTACAGGGAAAAGAGCGGTCGACCATACGCTGGGCCGGCAACGAGGCGGGGGAGATACCGTACCCCACCTGGGACACCCTGAAGAAGATTGAGCTTGAAACCGGGTTTTCGACCGGCGCGAACAGTTCCGCGGATGGGGACGCCTGGGCGCCGGTTGAGGCCGACGTGCCCCTGTACAACCACAACTGGTTCTGGGCGGAGAAGAACGAAAGCAAGCGCCGGTCCCTGGAGGAGCTGGTGCGGATCTACTATAAATCCGTCGGCCGGGGCGCGGTACTCTTGCTCAACGCGACGCCGGACACGGCGGGGCGCATCCCCGAAGGCGACATGAAACGCTACGGCGAGTTCGGCAAAGAGCTGGAGCGGCGTTTTTCAAAGCCCCTGGCGGCGGCAGGGGGAACGGGGAACGAGATCGTACTGGAATTGGGGGGGGCGAAAGAAGTCAACCATGTCATCCTTATGGAAGACTACGCCGAAGGCGAAAGGGTAAGGGCCTTCACGGTCTCCGCGCTGGCAGACGGGCAGTGGGCAATGATAATCCGTGACGGTTCGATGATAGGGCGGAAACAGATAGTTCCGTTTGAAACGGTAACGGCTTCGGCGCTGAAGCTCGAGATAGGCGAATCCGTGGGGACGCCGCATATCAGCTCATTTGAAGCGTACAACGTTAAGGATACGGATATGAAAGCCCTCTGCGCCGCCATGGCCGGGTTCGGGGAGCTCCACAACGCGCTGGCCCACGCATGGGTGGAGACCGGCGGTCCGGCGGGGGAGTGGGCGGAGTACGTCCTGGATATTTCCCATTGCGTTCTTGAGGCGGGGCAGTACCGGGTAACGTTTAGGCAGCCCGATGACGGGAAGCTTGAGACAAAGGAGGCCGTGCTTGTCCTGGAAGGGATAGAGACAGCCGGGCTCGTGGAGGAACTTGGAAAAGGCGTTTACCGGGTAACCCGCTCGGCGGGGGTGGACGGCGATTACGGCAAATCCACGGCGCTGCGCTTCCGCTACCGGCGGGACAAAGCCGGGGACGGCGTATCCGTGGATGTCAGGAAGATTTAGCGGGAAGATACCGGGAAGACAGTATGGAGGAACCATGAGCCTTGGTACTATCAATTTTGAGGAAGAACGCTACAACACGATGATGGGGCGGGGCGGGAGCAAGCTGCTTCACAGCGAGCACTGGTCAAACCCGGATGCGGAAACCTACCTGACGGGGATAGACTACTACGATCATCCCAGGTTATGCCGGGAACGGATGCAGGAGCTGTACCCCTGCATGCCCCTGGGGATTCCCGCGACGGACGATCCCAGGCCCCGCCCTACGCTGGGCGGCGACGGGCCTTCCAGCGATCCGGTCAACCACACGGTACGCTGGGGTGATTCCCATACCGATACCTTTGTTCATGGGGAACAGTTCTTCAAAACCCCGGCGGATGTTTTCGCGTTCAGCCCCCTGGAACACGCCGATTTTACCGAATGGAAGCATGTGGTGATGAACTGGGACTTTTCCAGCGAGGAGGCAATCTACCAAAAGCTCCGTAAAAATTACCCCGCCGAATGGGGCGACAGGGCGCCGTCCAGGTCAACAGCGGGGACATGGTTTTACAACACCATGTTCATGTGGCCCCTGCTTACCTTTGGGTGGGAACTGTTCCTGGAGTGCTGTCTTGACGAGCGCTTTGAGCGCGTAATGGACGAATTCGCCGAGATAAACCGGCGGGTGTTCCGGGCGATTGCCCGGCTTCCCATCAATTTTATTACCTGCCACGATGACATTGTTATGACGCGGGGGCCGGTCTGTTCGCCCGAATGGATGAACAAGTACATATTCCCCCGTTACGAAGAGTACTTTTCCATCCTGCATGACGGCGGGGTGGAAGTTGTTTTTATGGCCGACGGCTGTATGGACGCCTACGCCGATGACGTTATGGCCTGCGGCGCGCGCGGTATTGATACCGAACCCTACACCGATTTTAAGGCCATCGCCCGGAAACACAAGGACTGTTACCTTGCCGGCGAAGGGGACAGCCGTATCCTTCACCGGAACAATCCGGCGGAAATACGCGCCATGGTAGAATCCATGGTGGAGACGGCCAGAATGTGCCGGGGGTACTTCCTGTCCTGCGGGAACCACATCCCCTGGAACGTCAATCCGGAAGGGGTAAAACTCTCCCTTGACCTCTGTAACGAGATTGGCTACAGGTAACGGGCTTGACGGGGTTTTTAGGTATGCGGCGGGCTCCGGTACAGCGGGCTCCTAGCGTTTGACCGGACGCAGGACGCCCTGGATAGTCAGCACGGCATTTTCGAATTTTACCTCCAGGGTTCCGTCCCAGTTGAACATGGCCATCATATCGCCGTAGTCGTTTTGAATGGGGCCGGTCCTGGCATCGCTGCCCGGGGCGACAAGCTGCCCCGGCGGGACGGCGGGGTCCCACACCTTGTTCCAGTCTATGGAGGAGGCGGTCATGTCCCGGGAAAAATGCCGGGAGATAACCTGGGGGCCCGCGCCCTGGATGTAGCCGATGCTGCGCATCACGTAGTTTCCCCGCGGAAAGCTGATGCTGCCGTTCCGGTCGGTCCGGATACGGTAGGCCACGCCCCGGTGGGCATATTCCATGGTGATAACGGGGCCTTCCTTGTAGACATGGAGGTTGTCGTCGATGCGCGTCGTGTCCGGCGCCAGGGGGAACATCAAGAGGCTCCGAAAGCCGCCGGAGATGGTCGCCCGCCCCATAATGTCCGTCTGAATCGGGGCGAAAAGGGAGGTGGACTTCTGTTTGGAGGCCCCCGTCACCGCGTCAAAGGTGTCCTTGTCCGCCGCGATATACCGTATGGCGGAACGGTAGGACAGGTAGTTTCCCCCCGGCGCGCCGGAAGTATCGTACCGGTAGTCTATGGCAAGATCCTGGGCGGAAAGCGCAGCGCCGGAGACCGCTATCAACACAATAAATATACGCAACGCCGATTTTCTCACAAG
>JAISMQ010000007.1 GCA_031276685.1 Treponema sp.
GGCGGCCGCTTCTTCCACCCATTTTTTTAGGCCGGAATGTTTGAGTTCTTCTACTTTCATTGTTTCTCCTTGGTAGCGCCGCCGGGAGGCGGCAAGCGAGGTTCATGGGGCTTATACACAATCCGAATTCTATAGGAAGGAAGGGCCGGTTTCAAGTAGCCGGGGATACGCCGGGGGCCGGGTTTTTCAAGGGCCGGGGGCTACCCGAACTGGGAGCGGTACAGGCCCGCGTAGACGCCGTTTTGCTCCAGCAGGGCGGCGTGGGTCCCCTGTTCGACAAGGCGGCCGTCTTCCATGACCAGGATCAGGTCCGCGTTTTGGATCGTGGAAAGCCGGTGGGCGATGACGAAGCAGGTTTTGCCCTTCATAAGGCGGCGCATGGCCTCCTGGATACGGATCTCCGTGCGGGTATCGACGTTGCTGGTGGCCTCGTCCAGGATGAGCATGCGCACGTCCAGCAGCATGGCCCGGGCGATGGTAAGGAGCTGCCGCTGGCCCTGGGAGATGTTGACGCCGTCCTCGTTCAGGACGGTGTCGTAGCCCTGGGGGAGCTGCATGATGAAGGAGTGGGCCTGGGCGGCTTTGGCGGCGTTTACCACGTCTTCCATCGCCGCGCCCTGCCCTGTGGCGCTCCGGCCGTAGGCGATGTTGTCGTACACGGTGCCGCTGAACAGCCAGCTTTCCTGCAGCACCATCGCAAAGGCCAGGCGCAGGCTGCGGCGGCTTACCGATGTTATGTCGGCGCCGTCAATCGTGATGGACCCGGACTGGGGGTCGTAGAAGCGCATGAGCAGGTTGATGATGGTGGTCTTCCCCGCGCCGGTATGGCCCACGATGGCGACCAGCGCCCCCGGCTTTGCCCGCAGGCTCAGGTCCCGCAGCACGGGCTTGTCCGCCAGGTAGCCGAAGCTGACGCGGGAAAATTCCACGTCCCCCTCCACGCCGCCCAGTTCCGTAACCCCCTCCCGGTCCGCCGGTTCGCCTTCCTGATCCAGCAGGCCGAAGATGCGGTCCGCTGCCGCCGCGGCGGATTGGAGTTCCGAAAGGATGTTCGCCGCCTCGTTGATGGGGCCGGAAAATTTGCGGGAGTACAGCACGAAGGAACTCATGCTGCCCAGGGTGATCCGCCCCGCCAGGTAGAGGATGGCCCCCAGGACGGAGACCAGGGTCATGGAAAGGTTGTTGATAAAGTTGACGCTGGGGCCCAGGCTGGAGGAATGGTAGTCCGCGTCGTAGTAGGCGTCGCAGGCGGAATCGTTGGCCCGGTCAAAGCGGCCCAGGATGGTCTCTTCCTGGTGGTATGCCTTGATGGTCTTTTGCCCCGAGACGATCTCCTCCACAAAGCCGTTCAGGGCGCCCAGGGCCGCGGAGCGGCGCCGGAAAAAGCCGTGGATCTTCCCGGCGCGGGTTTTGATGAACACCGAGGCCAGGGGGACGGTTACGAGGAAGGCCAGGCCCAGGAACGGGGAGATGGAGAGCATCATGATCAGGGAGCCCAGCACCGTGACGCTGGTGGTGCAGATCTGGAGCAGATCGTTGGCCAGGCTGGTGTTCACCGTGTCGATGTCGTAGGAAATGTGGCTGATAATGTCCCCGGTCTGGTGGGTGTCGAAGAAGCTGACCGGCAGGACCATGAGCTTGTCGAACACGTCCTCGCGCATCCGCCGGGCGCTGCGCTGGCTTAGCGTGATCATCTGGACTGAGAGGAAGTAGTTCAGCGCCGAGCAGACCACGTAGAACGCGGCCATCCACGCGCAGTAGCGGAACACCTGTTCAAAGTTTACCTTTCCGGCCTCCTGCCCGATGGCGTCGATGGCCCGCCCGCAGAGCAGGGGCCCCAGCAGGGCCAGGCAGTTGCTGAGAACCGTAAGGACGATTATCAGCGCGATAAGGGCCCGGTAGTTTGCCAGGTAGGCCATAAGGCGGCGGACGGTTTTGAGGATGTCCGCCGCGCTCCGCCGCCCGCCAGGCCCGCCGCCAGCAGGTATGCTGCCCGCAGGCCCGCTGAAGGGCCGCGCCCGGTCAGACACGGGCCCCCCCCGCGCCGCCGGCTTCTGCAGCGCCCATCTGGGATTCGCATATCTCCCGGTACAGGGCGCAGCCTGCCAGAAGCTCCCGGTGCGTACCGTAGCCGATAATCCGGCCCCGCTCCAGGACCATAATGCGGTCCGCCTGCATGACGGAGCTTACGCGCTGGGCGACGATGATGGTGGTGGTCCCGGCAAAGTGGTCCCGCAGGGCGCGGCGCAGCTCGGCGTCGGTGCGGTAGTCCAGGGCGCTGCTGGAGTCGTCCAGGATCAGGATCTCCGGACATGTGGCGAGGGCCCGGCCGATAAGGAGCCGCTGCCGCTGGCCGCCCGAAAGGTTGGCCCCCCGCGAACTGAGGGGCGTGTCGGGGCCCTGGGCCATGTCATCGACAAACTGCTCCGCCTGGGCGAAGCGCAGGGCGCGGCGCAGCTCGTCTTCCGAAAGATCCCGGCCAAAGCCGACGTTTTCGCGGATCGTGTCGGCGAACAGCACGTCCTTCTGCATGGCGACGCCGAAAAGCCGGTAGAATTCCCCCGGCGGGATGCCCCGGATATCGTCCCCGTTTACGCGGATCCTCCCGCCCGCAGCGTCGTAGAAGCGCAGCAGGAGCTGCAGGACCGTCGATTTGCCGCTGCCCGTCTCCCCCAGGATGCCCAGGGTCTCCCCCCGTTTAAGGGCGAAGCTGATGCCCTCCAGCAGGGGCCGCTGTTCGGGGTTGGCGGTGTAGGAAAAGCTGACATCCTCGAAACTGATGTGGAAGCCGCTGTCAACGTGGTCCCGCTGCCCAAGGCGCAGGTCTTCCGGCAGGGCCAGGATCTCCGCGATCCGGTCCGCGCTGGCCCGGCCCCGGGAGTACATGACGAACATCCGCGTGATGGACAGGGTGGCGTTCAGGATGATCGTAAAGTAGGTCAGAAAGGCCAGGATCACCCCCGCCTGGGTTTGGGCGGCGTTGACCCGGTAGGCCCCCACGATAATGACCGCCACCAGCCCCAGGTTGAGGAACAGGAACATGGCGGGGTTGGTTATGCCCATGATGATGTTGGCCTTCCGTTCCCGCCTGGTCATTTCCTCGTTGGCGCGGGCGAAGCGCCGCCGTTCGTCGTCCGTCTTGGACAGGGCCTTGACGATCTTGATGCCCGCGCTGTTTTCCCGGACCACCCGGACCATGGTATCCACCGCTTCCTGCAGGCTGGTGTAGAGGGGGACCCCCCGGCGGGACACCAGGTACACCACCAGCAGCGTAAAGGGGAGCATCCCCGCCATCACAAGGGTTAGCACGGGGTCCAGGCTAAAGGTCATCAGGATGCCCCCCAGCAGGAGGATGGGGGCGCGGACCCCCATGCGCTGCATGCCGGAAAGCAGGCGGTGGATGTTGTAGGTGTCCGAGGACAGCCGGGCGATAAGGGAGGGGACGGTTACCCGGTCGATCTGGGCGCAGCTTAGGCAGGAGGCTTTGGAAAAAAGATCGTGGCGGATCACCCTGGTTATGTCGCGGGCCACCGCCGCGCTCATGCGGTTGGCCGCGATGTTAAAGCTGACCGCCACCGCCGAACAGAACACCATGACGCCCCCCCAGCCGAGGATCAGGGGGATCCGCCGCCGGGGGACCACCTCGTCGATCATGTAGGCCAGGATCCAGGGGAGGAACAGATCCGCCACCGTGCCCAGGAACTTGATTGCCAGCCCCAGACTCATCCGGGACAGGCAGGGCCTTACGTAGCGTGCGATAAAGTGGTATTCCTTGCGCCGTGCCCCCCGTTCGGCCCCGGCTTCGGCGCTTTGCGCGATCATGTGTACGGGCAGTATACCATATCCGGTTTCTTGCGGAAGGGCCGGCGCATATACATGGGAATTTTCGGCGGGGGCGCTAAAAACCAGGGTTTAGCAGTATCATGGGGTCCTGTCGGCGGTAAAAATCCATGCAGGCATGGCGTTTTTCCCACCGACACCCCGCCCAGCATCTACTTCCCCCTGGTTTTAAGCGCTCCCGTCAATGTCCCTTGGGGCATATGCGCCGGCCCTGCCGCCGGATAAGGGTGGGGCATACGCGGAAGGTGAAATATTGCCGCGAAAGGTGTAAAACGGTTTTAGTCATCGTCCTGTACAGGAAAAACAAGAGGAAAATTGATGGAAATGTTGACTGTAACTAAATGGAACCTTGCCGATGAAATCGAGACGAAGGAAGATGTGGCGGGCATTCTTGAGGCCGGGGCCTGATGGCCGCCTTGAAGAAAACGATGCCGCCTTTTTGTTCAAAGTTATCGGGGATATTGCCCGTTCAAAGGGCATGGCCCAAATAGCGCGGGAACTGGGTCTGAATCGCGAAAGTCTGTATGTGGCTTTTTCCCCGGAAGGGAACCCGTCTTTTGTGACGGTGTTAAAAGTTTTGAACGTATTAGGTTTCCAGTTAAGCGTGGAACCTAAGAGGGATTCCGATCTTCTTCCCCTTCGTGCGCCTTCGTCGCCTTAGTGGTAAATATTCTTTGGTGGTAACGCAGGGGTACTACTCACCGTTCCCCAAAAATTGACTTTTTCCATGTGGACAACCGCTTGAAAGATCCTATCTATTAAGCCAGCCGGCGCCATATTCCGCTTCCGCTTCCGTCAGGTTCCAGCCATATTTTATAAGAAAATCCGGGCCAAGGTGTTCCTTGGCAAATTTTGCCAGATAGGGCGGCATGGGTATCTGCTTCCGTATTTTTTCGGCTTCTTCCAGTCTGCCCTGTTTTTCCAGCTCTATGGCCTCTACTCCGAGTCGTAATTTATCATGAAGGCTCATGGTTTGGGTCTGCGGCATGGGGCTGCTCCTTGTATGAAGTGTAGCCGCCCCAGGGGATTCTGAACAAGGGGCAGGGCCGGACGCTTTTTTCTTTTTTTTTGGGGAATCCTCTTGACTCGCGCGGATTTTTCGGATAAATTCTTATTATTCTGATAGGGATTGTACAATATAAAGACGAGCGATATAGTAGGGAATAGAGGGGTAAGGTATGGCGGAACTGACAAAAGGGGACCGGATCGTGTCTCCGGGGGTCGTAAAAGAGGCCGGGGAGCGGGCGGGGGGCCGTTCCTGGCCGGTTTTTGACTGGCGGGTGCTGATCCCTCTGGCGGCGCTGGCGGCCGATCTGCTGGTCCACGCGCTGGCGCCGGTCAATCCGGGCTACCGGGTTAAGACGCTGCCCCATTTTACGGGGTTTTTGTACATCCTTATCGCCGTTTTCGGGCTCTGCGCCGTGGCAAGCGTCTTTAACCGGAACTGGCGGGAACGGCTGGCCCACAAATCCTGGTTTTTTGGGGCGGCTTTTCTGCTGCTGGGGCTCTACAACGTCATTACGGTCAAGCTGGACCTGATCCCCAGCCTCTACTTTCCCGCGCCGGAGCGGATCGTCCAGGTTTTTACTACGGACTGGTTCTTCATGCTTCGCTGCCTGGTCTACTCGCTGCGGCTGCTGCTGGGCGGGTTTTTCCTGGGCGCTTTCGTCGGGGTCCTGACCGGCACCCTTATCGGCTGGAGCCCGCGCTGGAACTACTGGATCATGCCCTGTATCCGCATCGTGGGGCCCATCCCCTCCACCGCGTGGATCCCCATTGCCCTGGTGGTGTTTACGCGGGCTACCGAAGCGGCCCTGTTCCTTATCGCCCTGGGGGTCTGGTTCCCCACCACGGTGCTTACCAGTTCGGGGATCCTCAACGTGCGGAAAAGCTACTTCGAGGTTTCCAGCACCCTGGGGGCCGGGACGCTGCGGAACGTCCTGTCCATCGCCCTTCCGGGGGCGGCGCCCAACATTTTCGCGGGCCTCTTTAACGGGACTTCCTCGTCGTTCCTCACGCTTATGGCGGCGGAGATGATCGGCTGCAAATTCGGCATCGGCTGGTACATCAACTGGCAGCGGGAAACCCTGGCCTACTCCCAGGTCTACGCCGCCCTTATCGTCATCGCCGTAACGTTTTCCCTGCTTATCAGCATCCAGTTCAAGATACGGAACCGGGTACTAAGCTGGCAAAAGGGGACAATCCGATGGTAGAGGAACGGCGCAACGCGGCGATCCGTATCAGCAACATACGGAAGACCTTCCCCCAGGCCGACGGGCCGGATATCACGGTTCTGGACAGCATCAACCTGGTTTTTGAGCCGGGGGAATTTATTTCCCTTATCGGGCCTTCCGGCTGCGGCAAGTCAACGCTGCTGCGGCTTATCGCCGGGCTTATCCGGCCTGACAGCGGGGAGCTGCGCCTGGACGAGGAGGAGATCGGCGGCCCCGGCTGCGAGCGGGGCCTGGTGTTCCAGGACCCCACGCTGTTCCCCTGGAAGACCATCTGGGAGAACATCGCCTTTGGCCTGCGGGCGCGGGGGGTGTACCGCCAGGAAAAGGGGGACATTCCGGAATTTTTTAAGCTGGTGGGCCTTGAGGGTTTTGAAAAATCCTACCCCCACCACCTTTCCGGCGGCATGGCGCAGCGGGCAAGCCTGGCCCGCGCCCTGGTGAACAAGCCCAAGGTGCTGCTGCTGGACGAGCCGCTGGGGGCGCTGGACGCCTTTACGCGGATGAACATGCAGGACGAGATTCTGAAAATTTGGGAGCGCCGGGGGATGACCACGGTGATGGTGACCCACGACGTGGACGAGGCCATCTACATGGCGGACCGCATCGTGGTGATGTCGGCGCGGCCCGCCAAGATCGAGCAGGTGATCCGGGTGGAGATGGGCCGGCCCCGGCAGCGGGACGAGCCGGATTTTCTGGATCTGCGGGCGCGGATACTCCAGATTCTGCACTTTGCCGGGACCAGGCAGGAACTGCAGTACTACCTGTAGCGGGGAATTCCCCCTCCGTCAAATCTATCTGGCGGGGGGTCATTTCATAACGAGGAGAGAAAGAGTATGAAAAAAAGGTTTTTAGCGGTTCTGCTGGCCGGCCTGGCCTTGTCGGCCTACGCAAGGGGAAGGGTGCAAGCGCCCGCAGTGGTGGAAGAAGACTACGTGGTGAAGATCGGGCAGGGCGTTACCGTCGGCCTGTGCAGCGCCCCGTTCTTTATCGCCATCGAAAAGGGCTACTACGAGGAAGAGGGCCTGAAATGGGAATTGGTTCAGTTGGAACAAAGCCAGATCAACCTGTTGCTGACGACCGGCCAGATTGACGTTGCCAACAACCTTCTTGCCCTTGTTATTCAGCCTCTGGCCAACGGCCTTGACGTGAAGATACCCCTGGGCCTCCACACCGGATGCCAGAAGGTCCTGGTCCGCGCCGATTCCGACATAAGGACTCCGGCGGAACTGAAGGGCAAGAAGATCGGCACCAGCGGCATGGCCTCCAGTGGGACCGTCATTACCCAGCGTTATCTGGCGGAACTGGGGATAGGCGTAACTGCGGACAACCTGGAGGTTGAATGGGTGATCTACCAGTCGGCGGATCTGCCGCTGGCCCTTGAACGGGGCCAGGTGGACGCCATCGCGCTGGGGGACCCCACGGCCTACATCACCGAACGGGATACCGGCGCGCGCGTGATTATCAACCAGGCTACCGACGACTACCTGAAAGACGAGTACTGCTGCGTGATCATGGCGGGCAGCGATTTTATTAAAAACTACCCCCAGACTGCGGCGAAATTCGTGCGCGCCATCCAGAAGGCGGCGGCGTTTGTGCAGAACAACCCGGAGGAAACCGTCCGGCTTATGGCGGAAAAGCGCTATGTCGCCGGGGACCCCGAAGTAAACACCGCGATTCTTAAGACCTACAACTACCGCTCTTCGGTAAGCGGCGCGCAGATAGCGATAAGCCGGAACGCCAGGGACCTCCAGCGGATTGGGCTGGTGGATGCGGACGTGGATCCCGAAGCCCTGACCAGGAACATCTTTATCGCCCTGGACGGGGTGCCGGATTCCCTATTTTGAAGCGGCCTTATGTAAAAAAGTAGAGGGTACGGGCGGCCGCAGGCCGCCCGCGCCTTCGCCATACCTGAACGCGGAGGATTATGATGGCACGGATTGCGGGCAAGCTGACCGACTTGATCGGGAACACGCCGCTGTTGGAACTGGCCGGGTTTGGCCGGGACCTTGGGATTCGGGGGCGCCTGGTGGCGAAACTTGAATATTTTAACCCCCTGGGAAGCGTCAAAGACCGTATCGCCCTGGCGATGATCGAGGCCGCCGA
>JAISMQ010000014.1 GCA_031276685.1 Treponema sp.
CCAGGGTTGTTTTTACGGACGCGGAGGCCCGCAGGGGCATTTCCTTGTGGTAGAACGCGCCCAGATCGATATCCGCCCAGGTAAAGGCCAGGTTGTACTTCGCCCCATAGCCAATTTCACTAAAAGCCGGGGTCGCGCCCTGCATAAACCCGGTCCGGGTAAGGGCAAGATACTCCAGCCCGCCAATGCCAATGGGAATATTCATTTTGATAATATACGGATCGCCGCCCTTCCCCTGGGGCACCCGGGACAACAGGTTGGCGGCGGAAAAATTGGAGGAAATGCCCCAGTTTTGGTTGAATTTCCCCACCCGGATATACACCAGGCTGCGTATCTGGTAGTCGATAAAAAATTCGGAAAGACTAAGCACCGAAGAACCGGGCACCGCAAACGAAAGGGAACTGTGGGCGCGGAAGGTATCGGAGATCCTTACATCCGCGCTGACAGAACTGGTCAGGCTTATCCCCAGCACATGGCTGTACACCGACTCAAACGTATCGGCAAACCAGGGCGCCTCGCTCCAGCCCGGAGAAAACCCGGCGCCAGCGTTGTAGGAAAAATCCAGGGAAAAACCGGAACGGCCCAGCAGATCGGCAAGAAGGCTGCCGCCGTCTTCGCCCCCCGCATCTTCGGACCCCGCGCCTGCGGATCCCCCCCCGGCTGCCGCGCCGCTACCCGGAGACGGCGGAGCCCCCGGCGCTTCGCCCGGTTCTCCCGATTCTCCCGGCGAAGCGTCCTGCGGCCCTTCCGGCCCGTCAAACAGCGTATCAAAGTCCCAGTCCAGGGCATCCGGGTCCGCCCCCTGGGCGGCCGCGAAGGGCGGGCTGCAGAACCCGGCAAGGCCCAGGATCAGGAGGATCCGCAGAGCCTTGCCCGCAAGACGGGAAGAAAAACGCGGCAGGGGGGGCGTATGAACCGAAGATGCGGGCGGCGGTTTCACTTGTTTACAGATTCCAAAAAGGTCTTTGAATACGTGGAGTCGGGGACGCGGGAAAAGGAGGGCTTATTGACGGTGATCTGGGTTCGCTCGTGAACAAATTTCCCGTCGATAACCGCCCCCAGCAGGGCTTCTTCAAACAGGACCCGTTTGGGCACAAAGCGGTTTCCAATCTGGTAGTAATCGGGGAAGGCGCTGGTCCGCAGCAGTTGGCCGGAAAGGCTGTAATCTTCGGTTTTCCGCACCAGGCCGTCCTCGCTGATCCATATCTTCATCCGGGAGTAGGTTACCTCGGTAGTTACCGCTTCCAGCGTAAGGAGCCGGCACGTAAAACGGCCCAGAACCGCGTCCTCCCCGGCGACAATCCGGTAATCTTCGGCCAGGGTAGAACGGGTAAAGTCGGAATTCCGTGCGTTGGTGTTTTGGAAGCGATCCGCGCTGGACGTAGTGTTAAAGCGGCGGCTTTCCGGATCGTAGATCCACAGGGTTTCCCCCTGTTTAAGGTAGCCCTGGCCCCGGCTTATCGCCGGCTGCATGATCACGATCACATAGGTTTCAATGCTGTCCCGGCGGAAAACCCCCGCCACTGTGGTGGAACGGCTCTGGCCCGGCTTGTCCTGGACGATGGTATATTCGGCGGAAAAATCCGTGTCGTAGTAACTGGCCAGGCTGTCCGCCCGGCGCAGAATCTCCAGATCCGTCTGCCCGTACAGGGCCAGACCGCCCAGCAAAAAAAGCGCCGCACGGATCAGCGCCGCAGGGCTTTTTACGCGCACCATTATCTGCCCCCACTCAGCATAGCCGGCAGCGGTTCCCGGGACGACCTGAACACCGGCGCCGCAGCCGCCAAAAAAAGGCTTGCAAAAACCGCCGCAACATTTACCAGCACCGTGCCGGGCAGGTACAGGGTCTTTAGCTTGCCATCTTCCAAAAAGATCTCAAAACTTGGAAACCACGAAAAGGGAATAAAAGTAACAGCCCACTGCAAAACCAGCGTCAAAAGCAGCCCCGCAGCCAGAGATACCAGGGCCAGGCCAAAAGTTTCCAGCACCAGGATAAGGCGGATATCGGCGCCGTAAAAACCGATAGCCCGCATGGTCCCCAGTTCCCGGCGCCGTTCGCGCAGGATAAGGCGGTACGTTACCAGGGCGCTCACCATCATAATGACAAGCATCATTGCGTACAAAAAATAGGTGATAATATTCATCGCGTCCAAAAGGTCCGCCACTTCCGACAGGTAAACCGGAATGGTCAGCAGGAATACTTTTAACCCCTCAAAGGGGACCGCCCGCGCCAGATCCAGTTCCCCCCGGTCATGGACAATAGGCCCGGTCTGAAGACGCTGTTCCGTTTCCGCCTGCAGCAGGGCCCGCTTTTTTTCAAGATCCCGGCGGTCCCTGATAAACATGCCGACAATCGAACAATCTTCATCGTCAATAAGAAGCAGGCGGTTAAGGGTAACGCGGTCGATAAAAGCTTTGTAATAGCCAAAGATTGTGGAATCCTCCACAATGCCGCCCACGATAAAAACCCCGGTGTTCTTCTGCCCCAGGCGGGTATTCACCTCAAGAATAAGGCTGTCCCCGGCCAGGACATTCAACTGGGAAGCCACCGGCGCGGAAATATAAATAGTATTCCCGCCGGGGCCGGCGGATTCAAACGTATCCAGGCGATCCGCATAGTCAAGGCTGTCAAAATAGGAAACCTCGTTATCCCAGTCCACGCCCACAACATATTTAAGTTTTACCGCGCCGCCGTTGTAGTACAGCACGCCTTCGTTGCCAAAAATAGTCCGCTCAACTATATGGGTTTCCCCAATGCGGGCGGCCTCTACGGCCTGGTACAGTTCGTCTTGCGCGGCGGCATTCAGATAGTTAAGATTCCCCATCGAGCTTTCATGCCCAACAGCCACAATATCCCCGGCGTAGTGGTCCTGGGCTGATCGGTATACGTTGTCATACATACTGTCCTTTACGGCAGTCAACAGCGTAACAACGCTAAACCCCAGGCTTAGGGCAAGAAACAGAAAAAAATACCGGCGGCGGTAACGGAGCAGGTACTTGGCGGAAAGAACCACAAGCGTAATAAGCTTCATGTCATACCGCCCTGTTTCCGGAACTCAAAACGAATTCAGGCCCCCTGCCGTACCGCCACAA
>JAISMQ010000030.1 GCA_031276685.1 Treponema sp.
TTTTGCGTACCGGCAGGCCGGCGAACACCGGGGCTTTAACATGCGAAACCTGGGAAGCACGGTTTTTAATATTATACTGGCACAGTTATGCTGCTTTTTCTGCTGCCGGCCATGTTAGCCGCTAGTCCCCTTCCACCGATTTGACATAGGCCGCCATGCGGAAATCGTCGCCCTTGATGTGGTTGAGGAGCCAATTGCCGATGACGGTGGTAACCTGCCCCACCAGGGCTTCCGTGGGCCCCTCCTCCCGGATCTGTCGGGTCATGCTGCCCACCAGGGCCTTAAAATCATCGTGGTAGCGTTTGTGTACCAGGTAGTCGGGGTAGCCGCAGTCGATCTGCATCTTTTCCTCGTCCGCGAAGTGCTTGATCGTGTAGCCGGTAAGGAAATCCAGCGTCCGGAAGATCTCCTCCCGCCCCTGCCCGCCGGCGGAAGCGGCGATAAGCTCGTTCAGGGCCCGGATAAGCTGTTTGTGCTGGTTGTCGATCTTCTCGTGCCCCGTCTCCAGGGAACTGTCCCACTGATACGCCATACGCCCTCCTCTTAGGCCCCCGCCCTACTCCAGGGGCGGGAAATAACCCGTAGCGTCCCTGCCGGATCGTTCCATCAGGTAAACTTCCACGTCCACCGGAAGATACGCGGTCCCGAAATTCGTGGGCAGTTGGGAACGGTAACTAATATTATACGAGCCGGTGGGGACCTGGGCAAGTTTTTCCAAAGCCCCCCGGACCCCCTGGGGCCGGTAGAGGGGCAGGACTTCCCCGCCCGTCTCCCGGCACAGGTAACGGATCTCCTCCGAGGCGTCCGCGCCCCCCACCAGCACGGTGTGGAACACAATGCCGTTATTGGCAAGGTAGGCGGCAAGCTCCGAAAGGCCGTAGCGCTCAAAGGCCGCCGGGGAAAGCTCCCCGGAACTGACAAAAACCACCGCCCGCCTCTTTTCCCCTGCCAGCAGGTCCGTAGCCGCCAGACGCAGCCCCAGGTCAAAACGCCACAGGGAATCGTAATCCGCCAGGTCCCCCCGCGCCCCGGCGGGAAGGCTTTCCCGCCGGGGCTGCGCGCCCGCGGAAACAACGGAACGGAGCCGCCCCCGGCCCCCCGCGACGACCTGGCCGATATCCCCGAGCGCCGCCTCCAGATCGTCCCGCAGCGGAAGCGTGCGGGGGGAGCGTTCAACAAGGACCGACAGATCGACAAACGCGGAACGGTAGGCGGCGGAGACAAACTGCTGGGCCTGGGCGGCGGCGCCGGCCTCGCCGACCAGGAAATTCCGGGCGTCCAGCCCCACGACGGGGCGGCGCAGCCGGTCCTGGACCAGGACATCGACGCTTACCTGCGGAAAATTCTCCGCGTTAACCCGCTCCACCTGCACAAAAAGCCCGGAGGCCATGTCGTCCAGCCGGGTGAGGACGGAGATCTCCCCCGCGTCAAAATTGGCCGCCAGCAGATTCCCGTTGGCGTCCATCGCCACCCCGGTGATCCGCAGGCGGCTGTTTCCGGCGGTACCCAGCACCCGGACCAGCGCGGAATAGGGATCGACCAGAAGAATACGGTTCGTGTCGGCCACCAGCAGCCCGCCGTCGGAAAGAAAGCGCAGGCTCTCCGGCCCCGCCAGGTCCCTTACGGCCAGTTCCCCCCGGTAGGCCCCGTTGGAATCGTGGACATAGATCCGCTTGGCCGCCCCGTCCGCCGTGTAGATCAGCCCGTCCCTGGCGGCGATCCCCGTGGGGGACAGGAAACCGGGGAAGGCCCCCCGCGCGGCCCCCCCGAACGAGAGGATAAAATTCCCGTCGGGGTCGAATTTCACCACCCGGCGGTTGCCGTAGTCCACCACGTAGAGGTAGCCGTCCTCGTCAACGGCCAAATTCTGCGGGCCCAGCAGGTTCCCGTCACCCAGGCCCCGGGTGCCGATGTAGGACACCCAGTCCCCGCCGGAGCTAAGCACGCTTACCCTGCCCCCCCGGTATTCGGAAAGGTAGAGCCGGTCCCCCCAACTGACCAGATCGTAGGGCCGGTCAAAGCCGTTCAGGGGGCCCCGTTTCCGGTCAAGGACCAGCCCGTTTACATCGATGCGGACAATTTCGTTGCTGCCGTAGGCCACCACCCAGACGCTGCCGTCTTCCAGGGGCAGTACCGCCGTAGGCTGGCGGTAGTACACGTTTTCGCCGTAGCTTCCGGGGTAGCGCCCGGCTTCCACGTAGCGGACCTCGTCATCGTTGACGGGCAGAAGCCCCCGGCGGTTGCCCACCGTCTCGACACGGCTTCCCAGAAGCATGCCCTCGTCGGAATTCCAGCCGTAAGCCTGGGCCGCAGCCCGCCACTGGCGCAGCGCGGTCTCCTCCATGCCGGACCTGTAGTAGGCGCGGCCCAGCCAGTCCAGGATCAGGGCCTCGCCGGGGCGGAAGGACAGGGCCCGCTCGAAGGACAGGATAGCCTCGTTAAAGGCGTAGCGGTTAAACGCCTGCACCCCGATACGGAACTGTTCTTCCGCGTACAGGGCGTCCATGTCCACCGCCTGGGCGCCAAGGGCCAGCAGCGTGAAAAAAAACAGGGCCGCAAACAGCGCGAAGCGGCGGCGCGGCGACATCATCTGCCCCGCGGGGGCTCTTCCCCGGTAACAATGCGCCAGTGATCCTGAATTTCCTTTTCCCCGGCGGCCAGATCGAGGGCCCGGCGCAGCCAGGTGCGGGCGCTCAGGACATCCCCGTTTTTGAAGCAGGCCCAGCCAAGGGAATCCATATAGGCGGCGTTTTGGGGCTTGCGGTCCACCGCGCGGCGGCACAGCCTGAGCCCCCGGAGCAGATCGCCGTTCGTCTCCACCAGCACGTAGCCCAGGCCGTTCATCGCGGTGGTGTTATTTTCGTCCAGTTCCAGGGCCCGCTCGTAATAGTCCAGCGCCTCCTTGACGCTTTTCTGCATCCAGGCGATGTAGGCCAGCGTGGTGTACAACTGGACCGATTCAAAACCGCTTTTCTGCAGCCGCATCAGTTCAAATTCCGCCATCTTGTTCTTTTTGGTGATCACGTAGATGTACGAAAGGGCCATGCGGCACTGGTAGGAGCGGAGGACGTTTTGCCCCGTGCTGATCACCTGATCCAGGTAGATAAGGGCCTCCTCGTAGTGACCAAGCTTGGTATGGCAGAGCCCCAGGTAATAGGCCAGTTCCGCGTTGTCCTCCGTGGAAAAGCCCGCGCCGTCCACCTTGACCAGCTCTTTCAGGGCCATATCGTAACGCTTCATGCGGAACAGCCGTATCCCCTCGCGGAGCCTCCCGGACCCGGCCGGTTCGGATCGCGGCTTCCCGCCGGGGGGGGCGGCAAGCGGCTTCGCCGGGGACGCGGCAGGCGGGGATGGCGGCTTCGCCGATGGTACAGCCGGTGACTTCGCCGGGGACTTCGCCGCCGGCGCTGCCGATGGTACCGTGCCCGCCTTGCCCCTTCCCGATTTCGGAGAATCGCCGGGGGACGCCCCGCCCCGCTCTTCCAGCGGGTAAACCTGGGCCTCCTTGCCGGACCCGCCGGCCGGGGGGGCCTTTTTGTCCGCCATCGCCTAACCCCAGATACGCGCTGCCGGATCCCGGGGGTCCCCGCTTACCGGGTGTACCCAGACGGAACTAACGGCGGCCAGGTTTTGGGAAACCGCGTCCCGGTCGGAACCGGCCTGCGGGGTTACGGTGACCTCCCCGGCGGAAAAAAAACAATAACGGTCCCCGCCGGGGGCGTCCAGCGTCTGAAGGCTGTCGTGGTACTGGCGCAGGGAGGGGAAGGCCGGGACCATGCCGCCGGGCCCCCGGGGATCGTTGGGAATGTTCACGTTGACAAAGGTTCCGGCCTTCCACCGGGCGGCCAATTCGTCCAGACGGGAAAGGGAAAAATCAACCGCCATGCGCCAGTGAAAAACCGGATCGCGGCCGTCATCGGCCAGGGAAAGGGCGATAGAGGGGACGCCGAACAGACTCCCCTGCCGGGCCGCCGCCGCGGTACCGGAGTAGAGCAGATCGGTCCCCAGATTCGCCCCCCGGTTTATCCCCGAAAGGATCAGATCCGGCTTATAAGGGATCCCCCCCAGCATGGCGGTGACAACGCAGTCCACGGGCAGGCCGGAACAGGCCCAGGTATCCTCCCCGCGGGGCTTTAGGACAAGCGGCCCCCCCAGGAAGGAGATGGAATGGGACACCCCGGAGCGATCCCGGTCCGGGGCAAGCACCGTGACCCGGCGCCCGCTTTCCCGCAGGGCCGAAGCCAGGAGCAGGATACCGGGGCTTTCAAGGCCGTCATCGTTAGTCAGCAGTATGTTCATCGTAACCCGCGTTTAGCCCGCCTTCCGCCGGGCGCTAATCACGCGGCCGCCGGTGGCGATCTTTACCGGATAAACCATCGGATGGAAGCCAAAGATACGCTCGTAATCTTCCAGGCGGTTCCGGTACTCCCCGACTGCCTCGTCCCGGAGGATCGTGTAGGTACAGCCCCCAAAGCCCTGGCCCGTCATCCGGGAAGCCAGGACCCCCTCTATCTCCTGGGCCCGCTTTACCAGCCAGTCGATTTCGGGGCAGGAAACCTCGTAAAGATCCCGCAGGCTTTCGTGGGAATGGAGGATGATCCTGGAAAGCGCCGCCGGATCGGAGCGGAGAAGCGAATCCCGGGCGTCGTACACCCGGAGGATCTCCTGGACAACGTGCATGCTCCGCCGCCGGATTTCTTCCGGCAGGTTTCCCATAAATTCCACCAGATCCGTCGTAATAAAATCCCGGAAGCTAAAACCCTGCATGGCCCGGCGCAGCGGATCAATGGCCCCCCGGACAACGGCGGGCGGGGGGTTCCGGGACAGAATCTCCAGCCCCTATTTCGTCTCCCGGCGGCGCTGGGCCAGTTCGTCCTCCACACCCAGCCGGGGCACCCGGCTGTCCATGACGAGGATCCGGTAGCGGGAAAGGGTGGATTTGATCTTGGTAACCTCCATCACGGCCTCGTCCACCAGCAGGAACTGATCCTTCCGGGCGGAAAGGGCGATAAGGTAGTCCACGGGGGAAACGTTTTTTCCAAGGAAAAGCTCGCCTGCGGCGCAGAGCCGGTTAAACAGCTCCCGCTCCCCTATCGATATCTGGAACAGCCCCTTTAAGGCCATAACCGAAGCCACTTCGATGGCCGTAGAGGAGGCAAGCCCCGCCTGCTGCGGGATATCCCCGCAGATCGTGAAGTTAAGCCCCTTGACGGGACACCCCAGTTCGGCAAAAACATGGACCGCTACCTTGATGTAATTAGCCCAGCGATCCTCCCGCTTGTACTTCAGATTCACCAGGGTCGTCCGCTTCCGTTCGCCCAGATCCGCCGCGTAAAAGCGGATGGAGTTGTCCTTCCGCAGGCTTACCGCAGCCCGGACGTAACGGTCGATGGCGGAAGAAAGGTACAATCCCGCCCCCGGCTCTCCGTGTTCGCCCAGGTAGTGAATCCTGCCGGGGGCTTCGGCTACAACAACAGGTTCGGATCGGTCTGTCTCTGCCTCATATTCCTTGCGATGGATAGGACCGATATCCAACATGTATAAAAAACCTCTCAGATGGCAATAGATAGAGGTAGCATAGCGGAAATTGCGGGATTGTTCAAGGAAAACAGACCAACAAAAGATAAGGAAATTCGCTTTTTTAACGTGTTTTGGGCCCGTTTCCGCCGGGGGGGCGGAAAACAGGCGGGAATTTTGGTTGACACCCGGCCTGCGGAGGTTTATACTGCCAGCGGTATGAAAAAAATCATAAATACCATAATATCCAACAGATCGGTGATGGTTCAGGTACTATGGATATGTATCATCGTCTACGCCATCGCCTCGCTGAACATCATCATCCACGCGCTTCTTATCTACGACAAGGCGCCGGGGGCCTACCTGGATCCCCAGTCCTCGCTCAACTTCGCGCTTATCTCGTTCCTGCTGGTCGTGCTGATATCGGCCTACCACATCAGCACCCTGGTCAGGCGCCGGAAGCGGCGGTCCGACCGGCGCAAGCTTTCCAGGGCCAAGACCCAGCGGGCCAAGCACAACGCCGCCAGAAAACGGGTGCGGGAATTTGTGTTTATCGGCCTGGGGGAACGCTACCCGGACTAGCGTCCTGTAGCGGCCCGCCGATCAGGCTGAGCAGCGTCTGCGACACGCCAAAGCGGGCCGCGACCCGGTTCAGATCGGCGCAGGCCGCGTCACGGGGCGGGCGCTTTAATTCGGCGCGTATCATCGCGTTCTTGGGCGTGTTGGAAACATCGACAAACTCCGCGACATCAACATCGTAGCCGTAGTTCCGCAGCGCCTCGCATCGGATGCAGTCCGTAAAAATAGCGGAAAACCGTTCCTTGTACAAACCGTAGCGCCCGAACAGGGCGTATTCGTCCGTAAATTTGATCTGGCTGTTTACTTCCTGCTGGCAGCAGGGAACCGAAAAAACAAAGCGTACCTTGTTCTTTATGGCGTACCACAGCGCGTAGTCGGTCGCCGTATCGCAGGCGTGCAGGGTCATAACCATGTCCGCTTTTTCCGGATACTGCGGTCCGCCTGAAACATCGCCCTCGAAAAACTCAATCCCCGAATAGCCGTAGCGCGCCGCGATATCGCGACATTCCCGGACAAGGTCCTGTTTCGTATCGTAGCCGGCGATGCGCGTTTTTATCTTCCGTATGAACGTAAAGTAGTAGTACACGATAAAGGTCAGATACGACTTGCCGCAGCCAAACTCTACCAGCGTCAGTTCGTCACCTGTAAAATTCTTAAAGCTTTCGGATATTATCTCGATAAACCTGTTTATCTGGACGAACTTGCCGTACTTTGACTTAACGACGCGGTAGGAAGAATCAAAAATCCCCAGATCGACCAGCGCGGGGATCTCCATCCCTTCGGTTAGAATGTGGTTTTTCTTCCGGTCATGGGAAAGGCCGGGGGCCAGGCTCTGTTTAAGCGCGGTTTCCTTCCGGCTTAGACGGCCCTTGGGCGTTACGCGGTACGAAATATCCCGGTCCGGCAGAAAAATGTTCACGTTGGAAAACCCGTTCGCGTCCAGAATACCGCCAAGCGCCGATCGCACCTGATCCGGTTCAATATTCTGGTGAAAGGCTTTGTTGTCAACGATCTTCTCGCACTGCCACAGATCCCCGCCCTTGATGCGCAGGGGCCTTAGGGTCATTTTTTTAACATCGCCGGAGGAACCGCTGAACACGGCTTTGACGACCTCGCCAAAACCGTGGGCCGACAGTTCCTCGAATACTGGTGCATACGCGATCAAAACGGAAACCCCCCTGTGTGAAGCTTTTCCAAAACCGGCCGGCTTGCGGGAACAGCCCGCTGTGCAATGAATTTTTTAATCGAAAGCCCCGGATTCCTGGATCTCCATCCGCTTGTTCCGCAGTTCAATAATGGGCAGTTCTTCCAGGTACTTTTCCAGGACGCTCTGCTCGTCCCCGGGAAAGGAAACAAACTCCAGGGACACGATACGCCCCGTCCGGGCCACGCGGCAGCCGGGGGACAGGATCATGTGCCCGGCCCGTAGGCTGCAGCCGGGCAGGACCGCGTGGAGCTTGATGTCCTTCATCAAAGTGGAATGGGCCGGGGAAAACGAAAGCCCGGTGACGGAGATATTCTTAACCTCCCCGGGGATAATCACCTTGTTCGCCGGGTTGGAGATCAACAGGCCAAAGCGGGTCCACTCGCCCGTATAAAAACGGCGGGACCTGCGGCGCTCGTCCACGGGGATGTAGCGGGAAATGATGGTCTGCAGCCGGTCCAGATCGGGGGTGGCAAGGGTTTCGTCCACAATGCCGCTTACCCCGATGTAGAAAGCCTGGGTGGTGGCCTCCAGGGGGAAATTCTTCCCCGTTAGTATTATTATCGGGCACATCTCTTTGGGCCGCTCGGCGCGGATAAACTGGACCATCGCCTTCCAGTGGCGGGGAAAATCGTTGGCGCTGATAATCACCCCCGCGGGGTCAATCTCGTCCACGTTGTCCATGGCCTTGAGGATGTGCCGGTAACGGACCATCTCGAAACCCAGGGGCCGGATGTAGAGGGATATAAGATCGTAGGTGTCGTCCGACCCGACGGCCAGGAGCAGCTTCATTCGGTCCCCAGATTTGACACGGTGTAGTCAACGACGGCCCAATAACCGTCCTTGCGCTTAAGGTAGTACGTGTACCGCTTGCGTTCGGTGTAGTTGGTACCCGTCCTGAATTTTTCCAGCACCGTCACGGTCCCTTCCAGGGCGTTGTAATTGGTGCGCTCGACTTCGAATTCGACGGGGATGGCGGAAATATCGCCGTCGATAACGCTTTGCCGCAGCTCTTCCCGGTACCGCTCAAGCATCCGCCGCCGGCCCTCTTCGCTTTCCGCGTTCCACTGCCGCCGCCTGACGGGATCCCGCGTAAGGATCTCCTCCAGATCGAGGTAGAGAAAGAACTTTTCCCACTGCCCTTTCTGCCGGGCGCCAAGCAGGTACTCAAGCACCTCGTCCGGGGCAAGGCGCTCCCGGCTCAGGATCTCCCCGGTGTCCGTGTTAAGGGCCGGCGGCGGGGAGCCGGGAAGGGCGGGGGGGCGCAGGCTAAGGGAAAGCCGGTTCGATTCCAGGACGCGGCCCGTTTCGTCTGAGTCCGCCTGAACAAGCTCCGGATAAACCCGGGCGCTTACGACAAAGGCCCCCGGATCTTTAAGGTCCGCGTAATCCCGCAGATCCTCCACAAACGAAAAAGATTCCCCGCTTTCCACGGAAATTTCCCGAAAAAAAACCGTGCCGCTGGCGGTCCGGCGGCGTACCAGGGAGTCCGCCGCCTCTACCGCCCGGTTGCTCAGGGTCCGGATGTCAAAATCGATGGAAAAGGCCCGGTCATTGGCAAGCTTGAACCTGTAGGGGGCGGGCCCGTTGTTGGTGATGGTCGCCTGTACCAGAATAGGTTCGCCATAGGCGCCGCCGTAGGTACCGCCGGAGGCATCGCCGGAAGCGCCGCCCCCGGGCAATGCCGCATGGTAGATCCGCTTGTCAAAATAGCGGATGCTGAAATTCACCGGATCCTCCGCGCAGATCAGGGCAGGGGAAACGGCCAGAATAACAATTAAAAAGAGGCTCCCTTTCACCATGGAACTCCGTTGAAATTGGCGACCATACCTATGCTATACTCTTCGACATTATAGTATGAATACCTTATCATTTCCCGCCTTTATGAAGGGTATCCTTTCTTCCCATGCTGTTTCCGAATGTATAGCCGCCGTCCGCGGGGGGAACTACCCCCTGGAAATCCGGGGCGCGGAAGGATCCTTCCGCGCTATGCTGCTGGACTACCTGGTACGGGACGGCCTTGACGGGGAGGCCTGCGCCGCAGTGGTCCCCACGGAGCAGGACGCCAACGAGCTTGCCCTGGACCTGCGGACCCTGGGCCGGGAGGCGCGGGTGTTCCCCTGGTGGGGGACCGTAGCCTACAAGGAAATGGCCCCGGTTTCCGAAGTCTTTGGCGAGCGGACAAGGATCCTCTGCGATCTGGCGGGCCGGAACGGGGGGCGGGAAAAAACCGGCGGCCCGGTGTACCTTATCCCCGAGCGGGCCTTCCTCGGCCCCGTGCCGCCCCCGGAGTACATGCGGGATCTGCCGATCCCCCTGACAACGGGGGACACGGTGGATACCGGCGCGCTGGCGGAGCGGCTTGCAAGCTACGGCTATACCAGGGTGCCCAAGGTGCAGGTCCACGGGGACTTCGCCCTCCGAGGGGAGGTGCTGGACATCCTTATGGGGGGCGACGACCGGGCCTACCGGGTCCTCCTGGACTTTGACCGGATCGAGGGGATCCGCCGCTTCGACCCCCTGGACCAGAGCAGCGGCGGGGAACGGCCCGCACGCCTCGTAATCCGGCCCATGCGCGAACTGGTCTGGACCGACGACCGGATCGAAGCCCTGGGGGACAGCCTGGCGGCTCTGGGCGAATTCCCGGACGGGGGCCGGGCGATCCTGGAAACCCTGATGGAAAAACGGGGACGGCCCGGAGAGGAGATGTTCTACCCCCTGGCCTTCCGGGAGGGGCCGGCCAGC
>JAISMQ010000058.1 GCA_031276685.1 Treponema sp.
GTAGTCCGCGAAAAAGCGGCGGAGTTTTTCGATTGGGGCAGCCCGGCCGCTAAAGTCTTCCGCCCACAGGCCGACGGACACGAGCATGCCCTGGTAAAAATCGGCCACGACGGGGGTAAAGAGGGGGGCCTTTTCGAGGCCCGCGAGGGCCTGCATTTCCGGCAGGTGCTTGTGCTGCAGCGCAAGGCCGTACTGCCGGGGGGAAAGGTAGCCGGCGGGCCGGGCGGGGTCCTGGTAGGCGGCGATCATGGCCTTGCCCCCGCCGGAATACCCGGTAAGGGAGTGGCAATGGAGGCGGGCGGAGGGCGGGACAAGGCCCCGGCGGACCAGCGGGGCGGCGAGGGCGAGGAATCCGGTGGCGTGGCAGCCGGGGACGGCCACGCGGCGGGCGCCGCGGATCTGGTCCCGGTAAGGGCCCGATCCGGGGGCCTCCAGTTCGGGGAAGCCGTAAACCCAGCCCTGCCGGGTCCGGTGGGCGGTGCTGGCGTCGATGATCCGCGCCCCCTCCGGGGCGGCGGACACGAGTTCCCGGGCGGCGTCGTCGGGGAGGCAGAGTATGCCGAGATCGGCGCGGCCCAGGGCTTCCAGGCGGCAGGGGAGTTCCTTCCGGCCTTCCCCTTCCGGAATGATGAGTTCGATGTCCGGCCGGCCTTCGAGGCGCTCCCGGATGCGGAGCCCCGTGGTCCCCGACGCGCCGTCAATATACACCCTGTACTGTGCCACCTATGCCTCCGCGGGCGCTCAAAATGGATGGGGGGGTCGTGAAACAAAAAACCCCCGGTTTTTTGTGGAACGAGGGGGGGGCCGCGGTAACGCGCAGGCTACGGGCGGATTGTCCGCGGTAGGCAGCCCCCCCCTACTCTTTCCGTTTTATTCCCAGAATGGTCAGATCGTCGTACTGCTCGTCTTCGTTAAGATGAGTATAATACATATACGCATCGTTTCCAGTGTTCTCCCGCGTCCGGGAACAGTAGGCCCGGTACTGGACGAGGTGGTTTTTGAGGAAGCTGTCCAGTTTTTTGTCCACCAGCACGCGGCTGTCCTCCCCGGCGCGGGGTTTTTTGTAGCAGCGGAACATCTTTTCCACGGACACGAGGGCCATGATCACTTCCTCCACGCTTCCCCGGCACGCGGTAAAGTCAAAGACGAGGCCCGAATCGCCTTCTGGGTTGTGCCACTTGCGGAGGGTGTAGGTTTTGCGGTTCATAACGGCGTTGATGATCTCCTCCACCCGGCCGGGGCCCAGTTCTTCGTCCCCCTGGCCCGCCATGTGGTTTTCGTGCCTGCCGCCGGGGGGGGCCGCGCTGCAGAGGATCTCCCGGAATTCCGCGTCCCGGAAGCGGCGTTTGGCCTCTTCGATGCCGTCGGTGTAGAGGAACAGGATGTCCCCGCGGTCGAGGGTCATGGTTACGACGGGGTAGCCCCCCCTGGCCCGGACCATGAAGTTGGGCAGCACGCCGGTGGCGGGGGTTTCCGGCAGGGCGAGGGTTTTTACCTTCCCGTCGGAGGCGTTGAAGATGCGGACGATGTTGTCCCCGGCGTTGCAGAAACGGAGGACGCCGGTATGGGAATCGAAGAGGCAGAGGGCGAAGGCGGCGAAGCGGTCTTTGAAGCCCAGGGTTTCGATAAAGTCGTTGACGCTGTAGACGAGTTCTTCGATGCGGAATCCGCGCTCGTCGGGTTCCCACTGCTTGAAGTGGTTGAGGAACATGGTAGCGACCTGAATCATGATGAGGGCGGCGGGGACGCCTTTCCCGGCGACATCGCATTTGATGATGGCGTAGTAGCGGCCGTCCAGGTCCAGGTAGTCAAAGTAATCGCCGGAAACCCCCTTGGCCCCCTCGTAGTAGCCGAAGAATTCGGCGTAGCCGGTCTCTTTGAAGCCGGTGCTGAGCTTGTTCCCCGCCTTGTCCAGTTCCAGGGGGATGAATTTTTTCTGGACTTCCTTGCCGATGGACAGGTCGGAGGCGGCCCCGGCGGCTTTGACGAGGCCCTGGGTCATGTCGTTGACGGTGGCCGCGAGAACGGCGATTTCGTCCCGCGTTTTGACGGCGATTTCCAGCCCTTCCAGTTTGGACTTGTCCTCCGTGTCCCGGATCCGCTCGACGTGTTCCAGCAGCCTGCGGATGGGGCGGATGATGAGGGAGGAGAGGGCGAGGGCGCCGACGGTCCCGATGCCCAGGGCGGCCAGGGCCACGAGGAGGATGATCCGTAAAAGTTCGGCCTGCCCGGCGGCGATCCGGGCGCGGATGGATTCCAGCGAGACTTCCAGCCGTACAAGGCCCTGGAAGTAGGCTTCCCCCTGCCGGTACAGGACGGGTTTGAAGAAGAGGAAACGGTCGTTCCCGCGCGGGTCCAGGTTCCCCGCAGGGAAGGCCGGTTCGGATCCGATGTCCTTGCTGAGGCCGGCCAGGGTTTCGGCGAGCCGCGCTTCCAGGGAGCGGGCGGTCGCCTGGATGGCGGCGAAACGGCGGCGGCTTTCGTCGTCCGGGAAGGAAGCGGCGGCAAGCCCCTCCAGGGCGAGGTCCGAGATGGCGCGGGACAGGGGGCCGGCGCTTTCCCCGGCGGCCCGGTCCAGTTCCGCGCCGATTTCCGCCAGGCGGTGGCTAAGCGGGTCGCGGAGCCGGGACACGCCGGGCTGGAGTCCGGCGGTGTCGATTTTGGACAGGATGGCGGGGTCGTTGCTGGCCCATACGACATCGCCGAAGGCGGCCTCGCTGTTCCCGCGCCCGGTGATGGTAAGGTAGCGGGCCTCCGGCAGGGCGGCGATCTGGCCGGGGAGGAAGCCCAGTTCCAGGACGTTCCGCTCCTGCAGGTAGGCCCGGGCGCTGGTGGCGATCCCTTCCAGGAGTACCCGCGAGCGGTCAGCGAGCCCGCGCAGCAGGGTCTGTTCCTGGGTCACGGTCATCATGTAGTGGAGGGGGAGGGACACCATCGCCACGACGAGGAGGACCAGCACGATGGTGAAGCCCGCGAGTTTCCCGCGCAGGCCCAGGCCCCGGCGTTTTACGGCGGCAAGCCGCTTTTTCTTTTCCACGGGCATAGAATCCCCTCCAAGCAGGGCCAGCGCCTCGATCCGCGCGGCTTTTGAATCGGCGGCGGCCCGGGCAAGGCCGCCCAGGGGCACGGCCATGCCCGCGAAGCACAGGACGGCGAGGGCGATGAGGGCGGGGAGCCGGATATCGACCGCGCCGGGGCGGGATTCCCCGGCCCGCCAGGAGGGCCGCCAGGCGACCGGGCGGTCCCCGAACATGACGGCGCCCGTCTGATCCACGGTGACGGGGGACGGGGCCAGGGCGATGCCGCGCAGCGGGTGTTCCAGGCCCAGCCGGTAGCGCCCCAGATCGATATCCCCGGCCGAGGGGCCCGATATTTCCCGGTCGGAGAGGACCCGGTAGTCGCCGTCCGAGAGGAAGTACTCCCGGTTGTAGGGGGCCTCGCCGTCCCGGTCCAGGAAGATCCGGCGCACCTCGCCGTCCCGGGAAAAGCCCCGGCCCAGTATCCTGATCCGGGGGATCCCCCGCTCGTCCGGGGAGGAATCCACCAGCGTGACGTAGGTACGGGGGAGGTACTTGTCGGTCCTAAAAAAGATCCGCGCCGGGGGGGACAGGTTTCCCGCCGGGTCCGCCGAGGAAACGGTAAAGCGCCAGAGGCCGTCGTCCAGGTTGTCCCAGGCGGCGCGCGGCAGGGGGCGGGGGACCATGCCGTCCAGCGGCGGCATCCGGGGGAACATGGCGGCGGCTTCCCGCTCGAATTCCTCCCCCGCCGGGGCCTGCAGCGGGGCGGCGGGGGCGCCCAGGTAGTCCAGCCGCCAGACGTAGCCGGATATATCGGACGCGGAGGGCGGGGCCCAGTCCAGGCTGAAGGTATTGGAGAGGAGGAAGCCCCGCCCGTCGGTCTGCGGGGGGGCGACCGTTACGGGGGGCGGGGGGGCGGTGTCGCGGACGTAAGACGCGCGCGCGGGGCCGGACCAGTTTCCCGCCCTATCCCGGGCGATGACGCTGAAATACCAGGCCCCGTCTTCGGCGGCCTCCAGGTCCAGGACCCGGGGGGCGCTGTTTTCCGGCCGGAGGATCCGCGGCGGGCTTGCCGCCGGATCCCGGCTCCAGAGCCAGGAATAACCGACAATGCCCGACGGGTCCTCCGGCTCGCTCCAGGTTACGCTGACCCGCTCCCTGCCGGAGCTGAGGCCAGGGCTGAAGTCCAGGGGGACAATGCCGGGCGCCGCCGCAGCGCGGTCGGGGAAGACGGCGAAAATCCGGCCGCCCTCCCGGGAAGGCGCCTGATAAAACAGCGAGATTCCGCCGCCTGATACCACGGGCCGGACGCAGGCCGCAGGCCCGGACGCAGGCCCTCCGCCGGACGGGCCGGACCAGGACGCCCCGTCGTACCGGGCCACAAACACCCCGCCCTCCCCCGACCATGCCACCCAGGGGAAACCCCCGTACTCAAAGGCCGCCGGGCCGCAAGCGCCGGGCGCTTCCCCGCTGAGCAGCCGGACGGTTCCGGCGCGGATCCGGTCCTGTTCGATTTCGGCGGCGTAGACGCCGGAACTGCCTTCCCAGGCAAGGAAGAGCCTCCCCCCCGCAGGGGCGAGGGAGGGCCCCCGGGAAGCTGCGGGATCGCGGGAGCCTTCGCGGGGGGGGGATTCGGGGCCGGCCGCGCCGCCAAGGGGCCGCGCCGCAGTCCAGGTCCGGCCCGAATCGGCGGATTTTTTCAGGCAGAGCCGGGCGCCGGGCGCCGCGCCTTCCCCGGCCTGGTAGACGACGATATCGGCGTCGCCCAGGGCCGCGTGGCCGGGGGCGGAGACGGGCCGCGGCTCCGATTCCGCCGCGAACGGCGCGAAGGGCTCCCAGTCCAGCGCGTCGTCCGAGCGGCTGTAGTAGAGGGAAGGCCCCCCGGCGGCGAAGAGCAGGTAGCCCCCGTCGGCGCGGACGGCGATACGGGGAGGGATAGCGGAAGGAATACCGGGCGCGGGACGGGTGCCGGGCGGGGGGGGATCGCGGGGGCCGACTTCGAGGCGGCGGGAACTGAAGGTTTCCCCCCGGTCGTCGGAGACGAGGATGTCGCAGAGCCCGGCGGAAGCCGCCGCGGCGATGACGATCCGCCCGCCCCCGCCAAGGGCAACGCCCAAGGCGACGCCCAGGATGGCCGGCTCGCCGCCCTCGTAGCGGTAAGGGCCCCCTACCGGGCCATGTACGCGCCAGACGCCGTCCCCGGCGCTGACCGCCACGCGGATCCGGATTTCGCCGCCGGCCGCCCGCGATTCCTGCCAGGCCGCCACGGCAAGCCCCCCGCCGGAGGCGGTTACGGGGTATGCCCCCGGAACCCCGGAAAACGGGACGGGGGCCTCCCAGTATTCCTGGGCCGGGGCCGGGGCGGCGCCGAGGAGGAGGGCAAACAGCAGCACGGGAACCGCGCAGATGCCCAGCCGATCAGGACCGCCCATGCCAATGTACCGATAGTTTGCCCACGAAACCAATTATAGCCGTAAACGGGGAATATCGGAATAGCGCGAGACCGGCTTATTCCTTCATGCCCCCCGCGCCGATGCCTCGCAGCAAGGATTTTTGCCCGGCAAGGTAAATGATAAGCGTCGGGATCAGGACGATAACCAGCGCGGCAAACAGGGCGCCAAAGTCCGTCGCCCGTTTTTGTACCGCGTACAAATGGGCGATCCCCACCGGCAGGGTCTTGATCGTCTCGGTCCGCAGCAGCACGAGGGCCAGCATGTATTCGTTCCAGAACTCCATGGCCGCCAGCATCGTTACCGTCGCGATGCCCGATTGGGCAAGGGGCACCATGATACGCAGCAGGATGCCCCAGTTGCCGCAGCCGTCTATATAGGCGGCGTCCGCGTAACTTTTCGGAATGGAACGCATATAGCCGGAAAGCAAAAATATGTCGAAGGGAAAGGCCCCGACCGCATAGATAAAGCTTAGCCAGACCGGGCTGTCGGTCATGTGCAGCCGGAACAGCAGGAGGTACAGGGGCACCAGCGGGGCGCCCACAAAGAGGCAGGTCATGTAGATGTTCTCGATAAACCGGGAACCGAAAAACCGGAACCG
>JAISMQ010000062.1 GCA_031276685.1 Treponema sp.
AGGGCCGGGTCGTACCAGGTGTTGGTCCACACCACTTCCACCGTGGCGTCGGGGTTCGCCGACTGGACCCCCAGCGTAAAGGCGTTGATCCCCCGGATAACCTCGGGGATGGGCATGGCGGCCACATAGCCGATGCGGTTTGCCGTGGTCTTGTAGCCCGCGGCGATCCCCGAAAGGTAGCGGGCCTGGTAGATCTTGCCGAAGAACGTAGAAACGTTGTCCGCCCGCTTGTAGCCGGAGCAGTGGGCGAATTTGACATTGGGAAAATCCTTGGCCACGTTGATGGTCCAGTCCATAAAGCCAAAGCTGGTCGTGTAGATCACGTTACAGCCCTGGTCGATCAGGTTGCGGATTGCCGTTTCGCAGTCCGAATTTTCCGGCACGTTTTCGATGTAGAGGGTCGGCACCCCCATGGCCTGTACCGCCAGACGGCCCTTGTCGTGGGCCTGGGTATAGCCCTCGTCGTGGATGGACCCGATATACACAAAGCCCACCTTAACCGCCGGGGCCCGGGAAGCGCCGGAGGCACTCTGCCTTCCCCCGGCAAAAAGGGAAGCCGCGCAGACCAGGACCAACACCGCCGTCAGAATCTTTTTCTTCATCCTCATCTCCTTGAAAGCCTAAGATACTGCCAATAGTACGCAAAAAACCGGCCCCGTATCAACGCCCCGCCTGTTCAGGACAGGATCCGCCCCATAAGGGCGCCCATGGCGCTGGCCATCATAAGGCCCCTGGTCCAGCCCGAAGAATCGCCCAGGCAGTGGAGGCCGCCGATATTGGTTTCCAGCCGTTCGTTCAGCTTGATCCGGTTGGAGTAGAATTTCAGTTCCGGCGAGTAGAGCAGGGTTTCCGCGCTGGCAAAGCCGGGGACCACCAGATCCAGGGCCTCGATAAAATTGATAACGTTGATCATCGTGCGGTAGGGCATGGCGGAGGTAATATCCCCGGCTACCGCGTCCTCCAGGGAGGGCCGCACGTTGCTCCTCTCCAGTTCGTCCTGCCATGTCCGCTTGCCGTCCAGAATATCCCCGTAGCGCTGAACCAGAATATGGCCGTTCCCCAGCATGTTGGTAAGCTCCCCAATCTTCTGCGCATAGGAAATGGGCTGGTTAAAGGGCTCGCTGAACTTGTGGGAACAGAGAATCGCCAGGTTGGGGTTGGCCGATTTGGTTTCCTTGTAGGAGTGGCCGTTGACCACCGCCAGGGCGTTGTCGTAGTTTTCCTGGCTGACAAAGCCGCCGGGATTCTGGCAAAAGGTGCGGACCTTGTCTTTGAAAGGCCGGGGGTAGCCGATAAGCTTGCTTTCGTAGAGGGTCTTGTTCACCTCTTCCATCACCTCGTTGCGGATCTCCACCCGGACGCCGATATCCACCACCCCCGCCTCGTGGAGCACGTCGTACTGCCTGCAGATCCCCTCCAGCCACTCCGCCCCCCGCCGCCCCGCAGCGACAATGGTGGACGGGGAAAAAATTTCAAAATATTCGCCCTCCCCCACCCGGTGGGCACGGACGCCCTTGCAGACATTCTGTTCCAGAATAAGGTTGACACATTCGGTTTCAAAGAGAAATTCAACCCCCTGTTCCGACAGGTAACGCTGGATGTTACGGTAAAGCTCCTGGGCCTTTTCCGTCCCCAGGTGGCGGATGGGGCAGTCCACCAGGCGGAGCCCCGCCTTGATGGCCCGGCGGCGTATATCCTTGGTCTCCTCAAACTTGTCCAGCCCCTCGACGTTCCGCACCGCCCCGAATTCCAGGTAGATAGAATCGGTGTAGTTGATAAGCTCCTGGACGGCCTGGCGGCCGATAAGGTCCGGCAGATCCCCCCCTACCTCGCAGCTTAGGGAAAGCTTGCCGTCGGAAAAAGCCCCGGCCCCTGAAAAACACGAGGTAATATGGCCGAAGGGCCTGCAGTTCATGCACATTCTGGATTTTATTTTGGGGCAGACCCGCTTTTCGATGGGCCTGCCCTTTTCGATAATTAAAATTTTCTTTTTCCGGTTAAGCCGTATCAGTTCCAGCGCGGTAAAAATCCCCGCCGGGCCCGATCCGACAATAAGCGCGTCGCAGTTCATCGCCGCCTCATTTAAAATTCTCAACACAGTTGCTTATCATTTTTTCCACCATCAGGGTTATCTGTTCCGGCTTTTCCTTCATCCCCGTCTCTACCCAGCGCCGCAGCATGGCAAAAACCCCATAGCAGATAAAATCGTAATAGTAATCGCAGTATTCCTTGTCCCACTGTTTGTAGTAACGCTTAAATTCCTCCGGGGACCCGGGGCGGCTCAGTTCAAAGATCCGCGCTATAAAGGCCGATTCCCGGGAACGGAGCAGCGCCCGGCAGACATCCCCGTTCATGGCGACATAGCGGAACAGATCGCCCAGCACGGGCGTACGCAAAAAGGCGGAGTAACTTTTGTACTTTGCGATATAGCGCGAAAATTCCTCCACCATCCCGTCCTCAACCTCCCGGAAAAGATCCGCCACGTCCCGGTAGTGCAGGTAAAAGGTCCCGCGGTTTATATCCGCGATCTCCGCAAGCTGGCTCACGGTAATGTCCTGCAGATCCTTTTCCAGGAGCAGCGTAATCAGAGTCTGCTTGATCAGGTCCCTGGTCTTACGAACCCGCCGATCCGCCGCGTTTTCTTCCATGGGCACACTCCTGCCGGTATTATACCGGCAAAGCGCGATAAAATCAACACCCTGTGTATTTCGCCGGCCCTCCCCCGGCCAATCCGGAAGGGGCGGGAAACGGGTACGGGAGGCCGATAATAGGGGGATGAAGGCAATGCGGGGCCACAGCGCCTACCTTATGCGGAACACGGGCACGGAGACCGAGTGCCTCTTTGAATCCTGCTTCTCCGTCCCGCTTTTCTGGCTTACCCTTATCGACACCAAAGTAATCAAAAAACTTGGGGAGGAAATCAAACGCCTCTTCCTGCGATCCGCCCGGCGGATCATGAGCAACAGCCGGACCACCATCAAGCTGCCCAGGGAATACATGCTGAAAAACGCGGAAACGGGGAAGGCTTTTTTCAGGAAATTCCACCCCGGCCTGCTGGGGCTCTACGGGGAATTCGCCGCCTACCTTGCCCGGATATTCCGCGAGGGGGACACCCTGGAACTGGACATTATCGAGATAACCGATTTTGCCGCCACCGTAAGATCGCTGAACCAGGTCAGGGACGTGGTACGGAGCATCCGGCTGGGGGAAAGCCCCCGCCGCTACTTTGAAATTTTCGGCCCCGGCCAGGACCCCCTTTCCATGACGGGGGACGACCGGAGGTTCAGAAACCAGTTCAGGGAATTCTCAGCCTCCTTTGCCGCCTGCTGCGACAAAGAAGAAAAAGAACGGCGCAAAAACGCCGGACCGTTAGGAAATCTACGTAATTTTTTAACTTTCGTATTTCCCAATCTTGTCAAACACAAAATCAAGAAGCTTCACCCGTGAAACGGTTTGTGATAGTTCATTGGATATGCCCGATGAAAATCCCCATAATTCCGTCTCCCAGTTTTCTTCGTATGCACTTCGAATTAGCGGCAAAAAATCCCTGTCGCCGGAAAGCAGTTTTAATACAGCCGGATTAGGATGTTTGTAAATTATTTTCAACCCACTTGCCACCAATTCAGTATCCACGGCTTTCTCTTCACCTGTCGAATGGCTTTGTTCATACGTTTTTACTTCAAATCCCTGTGATTTTGCGGCATTCCAGAGCGAATCGTTAGGCGGCGGCGTTGAACCGACAAGAATTGCTTTAATAATTTTATGCCCGTTGGCAACTTCTTTTAACAGTGAACCAAAATCAATGCGCCAGGACCAGTCAATCGGATCGTACTGATCAAAGGATTTTTTCACTAAGCCCTTGTTCTTTGCTGAAAACTTCCGCCCTTCGATAAAAACATTGGAATTATCCACCAAAATTAGGCATTCGTCCATAATGTGACCCTCCAACTTTACCCAGCCGGCCCAAAGATAGTGCCATTTTACCTGTTATTTTACCTGAATTCAAGAGGAAAATTTCAAGGTCATTATCGTCCAAGGTCCCCGGCGGCCCGGGGCCCCGCGCGCCCGCTACCTCCACACCAGCCACACAAAGGCCGAGGCGAAAAACGTGGTAAGCAGGGTAAAGGGAAGGCCGATTTTAAGCCACTGGGCAAAATTCGTCTCCCGCCCCTGCTTGCGCAGTATCCCTACGGAGACAACGTTGGCGGAGGCGCCGAAGGGGGTAAGGTTGCCCCCCATGCAGGAGCCCACCAGCAGGGAAAACATGTAGAGTTTCGGGTCGATGCCGTGGGTCGCCGCCATCCTGGCGGCTACCGGAAGCATGGCGATGATGTAGGGCACGTTGTCCACAAAGCCGGAGATCAGGGTGGAAAATCCCACGATCAAGAGGAAGCCCAGGAAGACGCTGTCCCCCACCAGATTGTCCAGCACGTCCGCCGCGTCGTCCAGGAGCCCGGCCTCCCCGATGGCCCCCACCACCACGAAGATCCCGATCAGGAAAAACACCGTGTCCCAGTCCAGGCCCTTGACCAGCTCCAGCACCTTCTTCCCCTCCGCCTTTTGGGCGAAGCGGTACCAGAAAATACCGATAAGGCCCAGGGCCATGACAATAAGCCCGGAGGCCAGGGAGATGCCCCCCCAGACAAACGAGGCCAGAGCCAGCCCCAGGATCATCAGGACCAGCAGGACCGTGGGCACCCAGGTAAGGACCCGCTCCCGTTCCACCTCCACCTTCTCCCCCCCCTTGCGGGCGAAGAAGCCGTAGAAGAACAGGGCCCCGACGATCATGCCCACCTGGACGGCGAAGAAGATCGAAAGCTTGCCGTGGTAGACAAAAAAATCGTTAAAGCCGTAGTTGGCGTAATCGGCGAATATCATTGACGGGGGGTC
>JAISMQ010000120.1 GCA_031276685.1 Treponema sp.
CGGGTCCGCGCCCTGCCGGATGGTGATTTCCGGGACGGGCTTGTGGAACTGCTGGACGGGATCCGGGTCTACCACCGCCGCTGCCTTGAAACGATACGGGCCGCGATAACCGGCGAAAACAGGGCCGCTGCGGAAAAACTCCTGGCGGCTCTGGCCCGCGTCCCCTTCGCCCCCGCCCGGAACATCTACGAAGCCCTGGTCTGCTGGAATTTTATTTACTACGTGGACGGCTGCGATAACCCCGGGCGGCTTGACGCGGACCTTATCCCCTACCACCGGGGGGAGGACTGTACGCCCATTTTTGAGGAATTGTTCGTTAACGTGGATGAAAATTCGGGCTGGAGCGGCGCCCTGGGGCCGGATTGCAACGCCCTTACCCTGCAGTGCCTCCGGGCGATAAAGGGGCACCGCCGGCCCAGCCTGGAACTGCGGGTGGACGGCAGCACCCCGGCGGAGATCTGGCAGGCCGCCGCGGAGTCCCTGGCCAGCGGTTGCGGGGAGCCCGCCCTGTACAACGAGACCCTGTACCAGCGCGCCCTGGCGGAACGTTTCCCCCATATCCCCCGTGAAGACCTGATGCGCTTTAACGGCGGCGGCTGTACCGAAACCATGCTGGCGGGGATCAGCAACGTAGGTTCCCTGGACGCGGGGATCAACCTCCCCCTGGTCTTTGAAGCCTACATGCGGAAGAACCTGGCGGGCGCGGGGAGCTTTGACGTGTTCTACCGGGGCCTTCTGGACGAGATAGCCCGCGTTACCATTTTGGTGATGGAACGGATCAGCCAGTGCCAGGAGCGGCGGGCTGCGGTCCGCCCGCAGCCGGTGCGGACCCTCCTTGTCGACGACTGTATCGATAAGGGGAAGGACTTTAACGCCGGGGGCGCGCGCTGGTACTGGAGCGTTGTCAATTTTGCGGGGCTTGTCAACGTCATCGATTCCCTGCTGGCGATCCGGCGCCTGGTGTACCCCGCTTCGGGCCCGGCCATGGACGGCGCGGCCTTTCTGGCGGGCCTGGCGGCGCAGGAAAGCGGCTTCCTCCGCGCCCTTAAAGCCTGTCCCTGTTTCGGCGTGGACGACGCGGACGCCGACGCCCTGGCGGCGGACTTCGCGGGCCGGGTCTTCGATACCCTGAGGGAACGGACCCCTTATCTGGGGGGCCAGTTCCTGCCCTCCTCGATACAGTTCGTTACCTACACCGCGGCGGGCCGCGAGGTAGGGCCGACCCCGGACGGCCGGGGCCCGGGCGAGCCCCTGGCGGACTCCCTGGGGGCCGTCCACGGGAAGGACAGGGCCGGCCCCACGGCCCTGCTGAACAGCGTGGCCAGCCTGCCCCTCTACAAGGCCGCCGGTACGCCGGTCCTTAACCTGCGGCTTAAAAAGGCCGATCTTGCCGCCTGCCTGCGCCCCCTGGTAACGGGCTACTTCGCCCGGGGCGGCATGCACGTGCAGATAAGCTGCATTTCCCGGGAGGACATGCTGGACGCCCTGGAACACCCGGAACGGCACGAGAACCTTATCGTCCGCATCGGCGGCTACTCGGAGTACTTCAACCGCCTCGACGCGGACCAAAAACGGACCGTTCTGGAGCGCACCGAATTTTAGCATCACTGCTCCGTCCGGATCCCGCACATAAAGCCTGCGGGAAGGCTTAAACCCGCAGGCGAATTATAGAGGCTTTCCCAAAACCAAACTTCAGTTTTGGGAAAAGTTTGACAGGGAGGTTACTGTGATCAAATTCGGCGGGCCGGTATTTATGGCGGACGAGAAAGCGGCGGGCGCGGGCGAAAGCCACGGCGGGCGGGGGGATCCTGTTCTTTTGGCGCGCAGGCACCGGGAAAAGGGCTTTACCGCGGCCTACGTGCCAAAGATCGACATCAACGATGCGGCCATGATCAGGGCAACGCGGGAAGCCTTTGGCAAAGAGGGGGTTGTCCTGGCGGAAGCCGGTTATTGGGAAAACATTATGGATACCGACGCCGAAAGCAGGGCCTTCCACCGGGGGCGCCAGTTGGAGGCCCTGGCCCTGGCGGAAGAACTGGGGGCCGTGTGTTCCCTCAACATCTTCGGCTCGTACTGCCACGGCAACGGGAATTCCCGGCACGAAGCGCTGAATTTTTCCGAAGAGGCATTTGAGGCCGCGGTGGACATGGCCCGGTACTTTATCGACGCCGTAAAACCAAAGACCGCCTTTTTCGCCTACGAGATATTTCCCTTTGACATTACCGATACTGCGGAGAACATCGAGCGGCTTATCAAAGCCGTTGACCGGAAGCAGTTCGGCGCCCATCTGGACCTGGCCAACCTGATCAACTGCCCCCGGGCGTATTTTTCTTCCGGGGATATTACCCGGGACTGCGTGCGCCGTTTCGGCGACAGGATCGTTTCCTGCCATGTCAAGGACATCAAAATGAAGGAGCCTTCCATCAGCGTCATTCTGGAAGAAGTTCCCATGGGGCAGGGGAACATCGACCTTAAAACGTTTATGCGGCAGATCGAGGGGCTTTCCCGGCCTGTCCCGTTTATGATGGAGCATCTGAACGGCGAGGCCCAGTACGATGCGGCCGCCAGCCATATCCGTAAAACCGGCAGGGAACTGGGTATAGATTTATAAGCAAAACGTACAACGGGAGAAATAGCCATGAAGCACACGGTCGTAATCGCGGGATTGGGAAACCGGGGGAAAATCCACCTTAAGGGGATTCTGGAGAATCCCGGACGTTTTGAACTTTTGGGCGTCTATGATCCTTCCGCGGAGGCGGTGAAGAAAACTGTTGAGCGTTTTAACATCACCTGCCCGGTGTATTCTTCTGCGGAAGAAATGCTGGCAAAGGCCAGGCCGGACATACTGGTGTTTGTCACCCACCCGGAAATCCGCATGGAATACATCAGGCTGGGCATCAAGCACAAGGTAAAGGGCATTTCTTTTGAAAAGCCCATGTCCGTTTCCCTTGCCGACGCCAGGGAAATGACCAGGCTTTGCAATGATAACGGGATAAAGGCCGTTGTAAGCCACCAGCAAAAGTACATGAAGCAGATGCAGCAGATGTACACATGCGTGCGATCGGGGATTATCGGGGAGCCTGAGCTGATCCGGATCTTCATGCGCCCCTGGGCTTCCCAGTTGGGCACCCACTTTGTGGACTACGCGCTGTGGGCGAACGGCGGTATCGGCGCCGAATGGGTGGTTGGCCATGTCCATGGCCGGGTAAAGCTGACCGATGATCATCCGTCTCCGGATTACCTGTTTGGGGAGGCCCGTTTGAAAAACGGGGCTACGCTGATTATCGAAAGCGGGTACCTTGCGCCTTTCACCATGAGCGATAACGAATTCTGGTGCAATAACCGGCTCACCGTTTACGGGGAACACGGCTACGCCTGGGCGGAGACGAACGGCCGCTGCGCCGTTTTTTCCCCGGAAACGAAGGGCGGGGTGGAAGTCTACCAGTATCCCAAATTCACCGTACAGCAGGAGGACACCCAGACGCCTTACTACGCCGAGTACGCCGACTGGATGGACGATGACGGCAAAAAACATTCCTGCAACATCAACATAAGCCTTGAAGGTTTTGAGATTATCGAGGGGCTTTACAAGAGCGCCCTGGAAAACGTCCGCGTTGATATTCCGATACGGGGCGATGTGCGCGACGCTGTCGCGGAAATGAAGCGGGTGCTGCCCGAAATGTCCTATCCCGAAGGGTTCAGGGACGGCGGTTTCTATAAAAACGGGCTCCAGGTGAAGTAATGCGGAGGTTACATGACGATCAACGAGAAGAAACAGCTTGTTCGCGGGGAGCTGCAAAAGAACGGCGGCGTGCTGCGTTTCGCCCCCTGCTGGGTAGCGCGCAATTTTATGCAGCCGGGGCGCAGGCTCAAACTGGACCCCAGGGATTATTACGCCTACGGGGGCGCCAAGGGCGGCATTGACGAGCGCTGGTTCGCCTCCACGACTCCCGCGGACAACGCGGAGTACACCATAGAGAACGAGGGCCTGAGCTTCGCCGTGATCAAAACGCCGGGCGGGGTCGAACAGGTGCTGTTCAAAGAGATCGTCGACCTTATGGGGCAGGACATTATCGGCGAAGAGCAGATGAACGCCTACGGCCGCTGGATGATGTTCTCAAAATTTTTTGACAACATGGGGCCCATAGCCCACCACGTCCACCTTAAAAACGAACACGCCGCCAACGTGGATATGCTGGGCAAACCCGAAGGCTATTACTTCCCGCCCCAGCAGAACAACGTGTACAACAACTTCCCCCATACCTACTTCGGCCTTAACCCCGGCGTCACCAAGGACGATGTGATCAGGTGCCTTAAGGCCTGGGCCGACAGGGGCGACAACAACATCCTGGATCTTTCCCGTGCCTACCGCCTCGAAATAGGCACGGGCTGGGACGTGCCGCCGGGGGTGCTCCACGCGCCGGGTTCCGTCCTTACCTACGAGCCCCAGCGGGCCAGCGACGTTTCCATCTTCTTCCAGTCCCAGGTGGAGGGCCGCCATAACGACAGGGCTACCCTGGTAAAGGATGTCCCCGGGGACAGGCACTACGACTACGAATACCTCTTTTCCATCCTGGACTGGGATCTTAACGTGGATCCCGGCTTTAAGGAAAACCGTTTTATCCGGCCCCTGCCTGCGGGGGACGAAGAAACCATGAACGAACAGGGGTATTCCGAACAGTGGGTGGTCTACGGTTCGTCCCATTTCTGCGCCAAGGAGCTTACGGTGTTCCCCGGGCGCAGCGTTACTATTACTGACGCCCAGGCCTACGGCCTTATCATGATGCAGGGCTACGGCGCCCTTAACAACGTGAAGATTGAAACCCCCGTCATGATACGCTTTGGCGATCTTACTTCCGACGAGTTTTTTGTTACCGAAGCCGCGGCGAAGCGGGGGGTGCGTATTACCAACAACAGCGATTATGATAATATCGTTATGCTCAAGCACTTTGGGCCGGACAACCCCGACTCGCGGCATCTGGTAAAGAGCCGTTAGGCGCGGAGCCGGCAAGGAGAATTAACCGTATGAACAGCCCCGACTGGCACAGGAAGAACTACCGCCGGAATTTGGTGGACATGCACATCAATGCGTGGAATCCCGAATTTATGACCAAATTTGATCCAAAAGCCTACGTGGACTGCATGATCAAAGCCAACGTAAGCTGCTGCATGGTGTACGCCAATTCCCACGCGGGTTACGCGAACTGGCCCGCCCCCGGCGGCAATCTGCATCCGGGACTTAAGGGCAGGGACGCTTTTGGCGAAGTAGTGGATCTGTGCCACAAGAACGGCATCGAAGTTATCGCCTATTATACCCTTATCTACGACAACTGGGCCTACGACGCGGACCCGGCCTGGCGGATTGTCAGCGCCGACGGCAGCTCCGGCAGGGAACATCTGGATTCGGCGGGCGGCCGTTACGGCCTTGTCTGCCCCTATTCTTCAGGCTACCGGGAATTCACCGCCCGGCAGGTGAACGATCTTGTTTCAAACTACGAATTTGAAAGCGTCTTTTTTGATATGACCTTCTGGCCAACGGTCTGCTACTGCGCCAACTGCAAGACCCGGTACGAAAAGGAGATCGGCGGCATCATGCCCCGGATCATCGACTGGAACGATCCGGCCTGGAACCGTTTTCAGGATGCCCGGGAAAAGTGGCTGAACGATTTTGCCCGGTATACCACCGGCCTCGTCAAAGCCGTAAAGCCCCATGTCACCGTAAACCACCAGTATTCGACCATAACGCAAAGCTGGATTCGGGGGGTCACCGAGGATCATACCGACGCCTGCGATTACGTGGGGGGCGACTTCTACGCCGGGCCCACGGAACAGGGGCTTATCTGCAAGCTTTTCAATTCCCTTACCGGGAGTTTCGAGTTTCACACCAGCCGCTGCACCGGGCTGGGGGATCACACCACCGTCAAATCCATGGAGCATCTGCGGCTGCACTCCTGCGTCGCCCTTGCCCATAACGGGGCCTTCCTCTTTATCGACGCCATCGATCCGGCGGGGACCCTGAATCCCGCTTTCTACGAGGACATGGGCCCCATCCTGCGGGATTTTCAAAAATATGAACCCTATCTGTGCGGCGAACTGATCGCCGACGTGGCCATCCTCTTTGACATGCAGTCCAAGTTTGACGAGCAGAGCAACGGTAAAAGCGTTACAGCCTCCGATGTCCACCGGCTGCCCCATCTGGACGCGGTGGTGGGCGCCGCCCGCACCCTCAAGGAAAAGCACATCCCCTATACGATCATCGGACGGCGGAACCTGAAAAACGCCGCCGGCAAGTACCGGGTCATCGTGCTTCCCGGCGTCCTGCGTCTTTCCGGCGAGGCGGCGGAGGACATCAAAGCCTTTGTTAAGGCCGGGGGCCGTGTGTACGCATCGGGGCGCTCGGGCACCCAGAACCTCGGCGATCTGTTCGGCATCGAACGGATCGGAGAGACCACCCAGAACTTCACCTATATGGCCCCCACGGAGGCGGGTAAGAAGTACCTGGCCGATTCAAGCCTGCAATACCCCCTGGCGATAGACTGGAAGCAGCAGATCGTCCGGGCCCTGCCGGGAGCCGAGGTACTGGCCGTGCAGGTGCTGCCCTACACGGAAAAGACCGGGGCGGCGGAATTTGCCTCGATCCATTCCAACCCGCCGGGGGTCCCCACCGACAATCCGGCCATGGTCCGTAAAAACTACGGACAAGGCAGGGTCATCTACACAACGGGGGTCATCGAAAACCGTTCGGAGATGTACCAGAGCCGGGCCTTTATCGCCTGCGTAGAAGATCTGCTGGACGGTAAACACTCGGCGGACCTTGAGGCCCCCCCCGCCGCCGAAGCGGTGTGCTTTGCCCAGGAGGGCGGCATCATTGCCAGCGTGATCAGCACCCAGACCGTGCTGCCGCCGGTCGCCGCCTGCGGCCTGCGCCTGTCCCTGGATCTCAAGGGAAGATCCTGCGCGAAGGTGCTGCACCTGCCGGACG
>JAISMQ010000130.1 GCA_031276685.1 Treponema sp.
CCGCCGTTGTTCCCGCTCATGACCATGATAACGCCCATTGATCCTATCGCCACGACCGGGATACCCGCGTACATTGCCTCTATGGTGACCAGGCCCTGGGTTTCCGTCAAAGAGGGGAATACAAAAATGTCCGACATCGAGTAGACCAGCCCCAGATCTTTCCGTTCAAGGTAGCCCGTAAAAACGCAATAATCGCCAAGGTTTAAGCGTTCACATTCGCCGCGCAAATCGGCCAGGTGCGGCCCGTCGCCAACGATCAGCAGCACGGTTTCCGGATGTTTTTTAATTATGCCGGGCAGTATTTTCAGCAGAAAATCGATATTTTTTTCTTTGGTTACCCGTCCCGCAAACAGCAGTATCCGCCTGTCCCTTAACGGGGGGTACATCTGCTCCATGATCGCCCTGAAATCGGAAACCTGCATCTGAGTATGGGTAAAATACTCCGGGTCTATTCCGGTGGGCAGCAGATGTATTTCTTTTTTTATTTTGAATTTTTTTACTACCTCCGCCACCTGGACAGTAGGGACAATAATGGCGGAAGATCTTTTTATGATCAGTTTTAATATACGCCGCATGATAAATTTAAGCGGGGGGACCGAAAAAGCGGGGAAATAACTGCCAATGTACTCTTCCCAAAGCGTATGAAACGTATAAACTACCGGCAGGTTATAGTGTTTTGCGTAGTAGAACCCAAATTCCGCGATAATAAATTCAGAGTTAATGTGAACAATGTCCGGACAAAACGATTCCAACTGTTTCGCGGCCCAGCGCATCTTGTTGATCTGGGCAACCCTGTCCTCTTTCGATATGGCGAACGGCAAAGACGGCACATGGATAATGTCCGGCTCCTGTTTTTTTGATTCGCCATGGAGCGATATTTTTTTAACATCCGTCGTATGGGGGTGCAGCGGGCACACAATAACTACCCGGTGCCCCTGCCGTATAAGGGCGTGTGAATAGGCGTCTACTGATACGGTAACGCCGTTGATGCGGGGCCAATAGGCATCGGTAAACATCGCGATGGTCATGTCTGCTTTCCCCCTGCCCTGCTCCGGATTCCGCAGGCGACAGGCCGCTAGGTTGCGCGGTCCTTCCCCCGGATGGGCCGCAGTTCCGCCTCGCTTACCATGGCGGGATCGTCTATGCCCGGGGGAAGTTCCCGCCCATTTTCGTATTCCACGTCCTCCTCCTCGTAGGGCTCCTCCTCCGGGGGCGGCGGCGCCTGTTCCTCCTCGTTTTCCAGCCGCACGGAGATCATCTTGCTTACCCCCGATTCTTCCATGGTTACCCCCAGCATGGTGCCCGCCCCGGTAATGGTCCGTTTGTTGTGGGTAATGACGACAAACTGGCTTTTTCTGCCAAATTCCCGCAGAAGCTGCACAAACCGGCCCACGTTTGCCTCGTCCAGGGCGGCGTCAATCTCGTCCAGCAGGCAGAACGGAGAAGGTTTTACCATGTAGGTGGCGAACAGCAACGCTACGGCGGTCATGGATTTTTCGCCCCCGGAAAGAAGGTTGATGTTTTCCAGTTTTTGTCCGGGCGGCTGGGCGTAGATCTCAATTCCCGATTCCAGCACGTGATTTTCGTCCAGCAGGTGCAGTTTTGCCTGGCCTCCGCCAAAAAGGCGGCGGAACATATTGTGAAAATTCTTTTTAATTTTATTGTAGGCCTTCAAAAACATATCGCTGGATTCCGTCCGGATCTCCGCAGTCAGATTCTCCAGATCCTTCCGGGCCTTGTTCATGTCTTCAAGCTGGCTGGTAAGAAAATCGTAGCGTTCCTTTACCTCCGCGAATTCTTCCGGGGCCATCAGGTTTACCGATCCCAGAGCCCGCAGCCGTTCCCGGCCTGCGGCAAGTTTTTCCCTTAGTTCCGCCGGAAGCGCGGTAATGGTAAAAGTCCGCTCCTCAAATTCCAGCAGATCCCGGGAATGGGTCTCCCGGAAGTTGTCCCGGATATTTTTAATCTCGGTTTCCGACTGGACAAGTTCCAGGTGTATTTTTTCCAGGGATTCCTGGACCTTGTTAAGCTGCGCCAGCCGTTTCTTGATGGCTTCCTGCTTTCCCGCCACGTCCCCGTTCCGTTTGGCTATGTCCCGATCCAGCTTTTCCAGTTCTGCCGTAAGCCGCAGCCCCTTCTGCTCGATCTCCGCGATTTCCTCGCCCGTAACGGCGATTCTTTCGTTTGTTTCCTCAAGCCGTTTCCGGTCCAGAAAGATCTCGTCACGGACCGTTTTAAGAAGCCCTTCCTGGCCCGCCAGCTCCCGGCGTATCAGCCGCGCCTGCTCCTCGGCGGAGTGGGTCTGGGCCTCTATCCGCGCCCGGCTTATCCGCAGATCCTCCAGGGTCTTGCGGTATTCGTTGATCCGCTCCCCCAGGTCCGCATTGTCCCGGCGCAGGCTGCGGATTGTGTTTCTCCGTTCCTCGATGCCGTCTTTAACCTGCCGGATATTGGCGTCCAGGGCGCGCTTTTGGGTGATGATCCCCTCCGGCGCAAGAAAATCGTCAAGAAAGGCGGGGGAAGTTTTCCGGTAGCCGTCAAAAAGTTCCAGCGCCTTGCCGGCCCCCTGGGCCGCCTCTTCCAGGGCCCCCGCCAGGCCGGCGGCAATGCGGGCAAGCTCCCCCTGCGTAGGCCCGCCGGTCCCCCCCCGCTCGTTGGCGGCCCCTGCGGCGGCGGCCAGGTCCCGAATCAGGGTTTCCCGGCCCGCAAGCAGGGTCTTTAGCCGCCCCAGGGTCTCCGACATCTCCGCCTCCAGGGCGCGGCGCTCCGCCACCGAGTAGCCCGCCTCTTTAAGGCCCGCGTCCAGTGCCGCCACAATATCGTCGGTAATGGCCTCCAGGTCCTTTTCAAAGGCGGCCTGTTCGCGCTCCTTGTGGCGGATCTCCTCCTCCAGCCGGAGGACCTGGTTTTCGTTGCCCTCGATGCGGGAATTGGCGGTGTGGATATTCTCCTGGAACGATGAGATATTGCCTTCGATGTCCACGGTTTTCTTGCGCAGATCCAGCACCGCCGCGTCCTGGGCTTCCGCGTCGGCGGCCAGTTCCTGGCTTTTTTCCAGCGCGATCCGCTCCCGGCCCTCGTTCTGCCCGATCTTCCCCTGAATTTCCCCCCGCTGCTCCGCCAAAAGCCTGGACTCTTTTTCGCGGGCCCGTTTTTCCACCGCCAGGCCGTAGATATCTTTCTGGTATTCGACGAGTTTTTCCTCCATCAGGTTTACCTCGTCCATGTTCTCTTCCAGAGCCCGGTTCGCCGCTTCCATTTCCGCACGGATGGAATCCCGTTCGGCGGTTCGTTTTGCCAGGGTTTCCTTCCGGGTGTCGCTTTCATACTTGAACTGCTTAAGCTTGAGAAGGCTAATATCCAGTTCCAGGTTGAAAATTTCTTCTTTTAGCGCCCGGTATTTGGTGGTTTTTTCGGACTGGGCTTTAAGGCTGTCGTAGGAACGCCTGATCTCCCCCAGAACGCCCTCCGCCTGCTTCATGTTTTCTTCGGTTTTCGCCAGGTCCCGTTCCGCATCGGCCCCCCGCAGCTTGTAACGGGTAATCCCCGCCGCCTCCTCGAACAGGTAACGGCGGTCTTCCGGCTTGGAGGAGAGGACCTGGTCGATCTTGCCCTGCTCCATTACCGAATAGGCCCCCTTGCCCACCCCGGTATCCCAAAAAAGCTGCCGCAGTTCCCGCAGCAGCACGGGCCGGGCGTTGACGTAGTACTCGCTTTCCCCGGAACGGTAGAGCCGCCGCTTAATCTCAATTTCCGGCACGTCCAGGGGCAGCAGGCCCTTTTCGTTGGCGATGGTAAGGGTTACCTCCGCCACGTTGAGGGGTTTGCGGTTTTCCGTGCCGTTGAAGATCACGTCTTCCATCTTTTCGGCCCGCATCGCCCGGGACGCCTGTTCGCCCAGCACCCATTTGATGGCGTCTACTACGTTGGACTTGCCGCAGCCGTTGGGGCCCAGAAGGGCGGTTATACCCTCCGTAAATTCAACCTGGGTCCGGTCGGGAAAGGACTTAAACCCGAATATATCTAATCGTTTCAGGAACAAGACAAACTCCGTGTCCGGGCGAATTTCTTCCGCCACATTTCCGGCAAGTGTAACATCACGGGGGAAGCCGTAGCAAGGTTTGGCCGGGGGTATGAATTTTTTATATTTCATATAGGAATACTATGTTATAAGGGGCCGTTTGGCATCGTTTTGGCATAAATTTTGCGTTATTTTGCTTTAATTGGCATTTTTGGTGACTTTTTCTTGACTTTTATTGCTACCGGACTTATTCTGGCCCTATAAACTAACCTAACAGGGGGCCATTGTATGGCAAAAGTAGAACTGAAAGGTATTTCGAAGGTGTACGAAGGCAATGTCCGCGCCGTGGACAATGCCAACATCGTAGTCGAAGACAAGGAATTCGTTGTCTTCGTAGGTCCTTCCGGGTGTGGGAAATCCACCACCCTGCGTATGGTCGCCGGTCTGGAGGATATTACCGAAGGCGAACTGTACATCGATGGGGAACTGATGAACGACGTTCCCCCCAAAGACCGGAACATCGCCATGGTGTTCCAGAATTACGCTCTGTATCCCCACATGACCGTCTATGACAATATGGCCTTTGGGCTGCGCATCAAGAAAGTCGAAAAGAGCGAAATTGACCGCCGCGTCCACGAGGCCGCCCGGATCCTGGACATTGAAAAGTTCCTGGACCGCAAACCCAAGGCCCTTTCCGGCGGCCAGCGGCAGCGCGTTGCCGTAGGCCGGGCCATTGTCCGGAACCCCAAGGTGTTCCTGTTTGACGAGCCCCTCTCCAACCTGGACGCCAAGCTCCGCGTCCAGATGCGCGCCGAACTTTCCGACCTTCACCACCGGCTTAACGCCACGATGATCTACGTTACCCATGACCAGGTAGAGGCCATGACGATGGCGAACAAGATCGTCGTTATGAAGGACGGGAAGATCCAGCAGATCGGTTCCCCCCTCTACCTCTACAACCACCCCGTCAACAAGTTCGTCGCCGGGTTTATCGGTTCCCCCCCCATGAACTTCCTTACCGTCAAGGTAGCGGAAGAAGGGGGCTCCCTGGTCCTGGACGAAGGATCCTTCAAGATTAAGCCCCACCCCACCCACGTGGACTACCTCAAAAAGTACGTGGGCAAGGAAGTGTTCTTCGGCATCCGGCCGGAAGACCTGATCTACTCCGCCTCCGGGCCGACGGACAACAGCTTCCCCGTAAAGATCACCGTAATCGAACCTCTGGGCGCCGATATCCACCTGTGGCTAACCACCGTTACCCAGCCCCTGGTGGCCCGTACCGAGCCCCACCACATCTTCAAGGTGGGCGATGAAGCGCACTTTGTCCCCCACATGGACAAGGCCCGCTACTTCGACAAGGACACGGAAGAAGCCGTTCTGGCGGAACTGGACGCCGCCGCCGCGAAGGATTTCTAACAGCCCTTGTTGTACCACCGGTAGCCCCATCTGGGGCAGTAAACCCTGCGAAACCCCCGCCCCCCGGCGGGGGTTTCGCGTTTACGCGGTATTTCACCTCCCGCCTGCCCCCTCCCCTTATCCTGGGCCAGGCCCGCGTTGAAAATCCCCCCGGAACCCCCTATAGTTAAGCCGGATAAGCTGTGACGGGGGTATCATGGGGGCCAACACCAAGTACACAGACAGCGTTTTCTCCTTCCTCTTCAGCGACCCCGCTGTCCTCCGCGAGCTGTACGCCGCCATCGCGGGTGTCGACCTCCCCGACTCCCTGCCGGTCGTCATCGACACCCTGGAAGGCGTGCTCTACAAGAACATGCTCAACGACATCTCCTTCGAGATCGGCGACAAGATCGTCGTTATCCTGGAACACCAGAGCACGGTAAACCCCAACCTGCCGCTGAGGGTCCTTATGTACATCGCCCGCGTGTACGAGAAGATCACCTCGAC
>JAISMQ010000215.1 GCA_031276685.1 Treponema sp.
TTCCTTGTAAAATCCTCCAGGATCGTTTACAATCATAACGATCTATAAACTATCGGCATAGCCGGATTTCTGACCAGTAGAAAATCCTGATTTTGACGGACGGGATGCGGAGGGCTTTCCGGCGGAATCAAGGTTGATGCCGCAGTTTGAAGCTCGTTATAACACGAAGGAGCCCGTATGAAAAACAAGTTTGGCTTTGCCGCATTGCTGCTGGCCATGGGAATCGTGGTGTTCTGGGGCTGCAAAAGCACCGGGACCGTCACCGAAGTCCCCCCGGAACCGCCGGCGGCGCCCGCAGCGCCGCCCCCCGCGCCACCGCCGCCGCCACCCCCCCCTCCGCCTCCGCCAGAGCCGGACCCCCCACCGCCGCCACCGCCTCCGCCACCTCCCCCTCCTCCACCGCCGCCCCCCCCTCCGCCGCCACCACCCCCTCCGCCGCCTTCGCGGCCGGATCAGGCGGCTCTGGATGCCCTTGACGCGGCTATTGCCCGGGCCGAACGGGGGAGGAAGCTTGCGGAGGATTTCAAATCCCCCTCCTACTTCCCCGCCGAATGGGGGGCTGCGGAGGCCGATTACAGTTCCATCACGGCAGACAGGACCAGCGCCGAAGCGGTACAGGACGCGCAGCGGCGTTATAACGCCGCCGCGGATACTTACGAGGCGCTTTTTAGGAATACCGTCCCCCTCTACGCTGCGGACATGCGGGACGCGGTGCTAAAGGCCCGGGACGAGGCAATCGCCGCAGGGATACTGGACTATGTTCCGGAGTACCTTGACGCTGCGGACGAAATTGCCCTGGGCGCGGAACGCGCCTACCTGGAGGAAGACTACTACAAAGCCGAAGCGGAAGCCCTAAAGGCCCTGGACCGCTACCATGTCCTTAAAACCGGCATGGAATCCTACCTTGCCCGGGAGGGGGCGGTGCTAAAAGCCCGGGACGAGGCAATCGCCGCAGGGATACTGGACTACGTTCCGGAGTACCTTGACCTTGCGGACGAGACTGCCCTGGAAGCGGAACGCGCCTACCTGGCGGAGGACTTCTCCAAAGGGGAGACAGACGCCCAGGAGGCCCTGGACCGCTACCGTTCCCTTAAAACAGGTATGGAAGCCTATTTAATCCGGGAAGAAGTAGAACGGCGGGACTTTGCCGGATTTGACCAGGCGAACTTTGACCGCGCCGATGAAACCCTCCTTGCGGCCGCCGCCGCTTACGAAGGGGAAGCGGCCAAAGACGCCCTTGCCGGGGCCGGGGAATCAAAAGCCCTGTACGACGGCGTACTAAAAGCCGGCTGGGCGGCTTACGCGGCCCAACTGCGGGGCCTGGCCCAGCGGGAACGGGGGAACGCCCTGGCCGCGAAGGCCAACGTGGCGGTCCGGGAAGATTTTTCCCGGGTAGAACAGATCTTTAAACAGGCCGAATCGGCTTATACTTCCAAGGTTTATAACAACGCCGCCGATCTCTATATCCGGTCGGAAGCCGGGTTCGTGGAGACGGTTCTGGCGGCGGAAGAAAAGCGCCGTATCGCCCAGGAAGCCATTGAAGCCGCGGACAAAAAACTGGCGGAAAGCGAAAGCACTGCCGAAAACGCGGAGAAGATCCTGGAAGGGGGCGAGGAATGAAACGCAGACTAGCACTATTTTTGGCGATTGCAAGCCTGGGCGGGGCCTGGGTAAGCGCGACTCCCGAATCGCAGGCTGATTTTTTCCTCAAACCGGATCTCGCGCCCAAGGGGCGGGCGCTTGCGGAACTGCCCGAGCCGACCCCGCTTTTCCCCATCATGATGCTGGCCGATGCCGCATCCACCGATGCGGTTTCTACCGACCCGGTTTCCATCGATACGGTTTCCGCCGATGCGGCGCCGGTAGTTCCCAAAAGCGTGCGGAACAACAGGTTCTATACGGAAAGCCTGCGGCTGGCAAATCTGGCCCGGCTTGCCTATGACGACGGGGAATACGATGATTCCGCCCGCTACGCGGAAGAGGCGGTCCGGCAGGCCCGGCTTTCGGACGAGTACATTGCCCTTCAGTTGAAAATACGGGAAACCAACAACGCCATTACCGCCGCAAAGCGGACTTTGGATCAGGCGGTATCCTCCGGCGTTTCGGCCCATTTCCCCGGCGAATACGCGGAAGCCCAGGGCTATTACAATTCCAGCCTATCCTTTCGCTCCGCGCAGGAGTACGACCAGGCCATAGGCGCCGCCAAACGGGTCGGCCTGATCCTGGCCGATCTGCGGGTGCCCCCCCCGGTTGTGGAAGCGCCTCCTCCGCCGCCACCCCCGCCTCCTCCTCCACCGCCTCCTCCACCGCCACCGCCACCACCACCACCACCGCCCCCGGTTGTGGAAGCGCCGCCCAAACCGGTGCTGCCCGCCCAGTATACCGTCCGGCCCTGGAACCCCTGGCGCGACTGCCTGTGGAACATCGCGGGGAGATCCTGGGCCTACGGCGATTCTACCAAGTGGCGGATCATCTACGAGGCCAACCGGGCCAAATTCCCGCAGCCAGATAACCCCAACCTTATCCACCCCGGTATGGTGCTGGACATTCCCAGCATCAAGGGGGAGATTCGGCAGGGCATGTGGGACGAAAAGACGGAGTACCCGCCCTTGCCTTAGCGTGCCGCGTTAAAGCTTGCCGGCGCCGCCGGTAAAGCGGATTGATACACGGTCCCCTGCGGGGGGCCGTTTTTTTTGGCGCGCGGTTGCCTGGTTTAGGGAAGTTTAGGGAATCTGCGGGTACTCCCGCAGGTAGAGCGCCAGGGCGGCGCCCATAAGGGCGTGGACGTATGGCGGGCGGCCCATCCCCTCGATCAGATCGCGGGGTTTGACCCGCAGCGTTTCAATGTACTCATCCTCGTCCAGTTCCTGGGCGCCGGTAAAGCGCAGGTCCTCCGCCAGGAAGATGTGGACCGTGTTCGACATGATCGCCGGATTCGGGCGGAATTCCCCCAGTTTCCGCATCTTCCCCGCCCGCCAGGCGGTTTCTTCGCGCAGTTCCCGCGCCGCCGCCGTGGGGGCGTCTTCCCCGGATTCAAAAACCCCGCCGGGGAATTCAAGACTCAGCCCCTGCGACCCGTGCCGCCACTGTTTTACCATGACAAATTCTTTTTCACCTGAATCTTCAAGAACCGGCACCACAATAACCCAGTCCGCCGTATCCATAACCGTGTAGGTCCGCCGCAGCCCGTCGGGGGAACGGCACACATATTCGTTCACCAAAAAAACGGGGCAGTCAAAAACCTTCCGGCCGCTTTCCCTTTTCCATTCCAGCCCGCTGTTTTCCATGGGATCACCATACCCCCCCGCCCGTAAAATGGGCAAGGCGGCTTTTGACAAGCGCCCCCGGAGGATTTATGCTTGTAACGCGAGCTAACAGAGAGGAGGCAGGCTATGGCGATAATTACCATTTCCCGCGAGCTGGCGGCCCTGGGCGACGAAACCGCCCACGAATTGGCGAAGCAGCTTAACTACAGGTTCATCGACAAGCAAACCCTGGAGGATCGCATAAAGGCATGGGGGATCGCCGGGCCGAAGCTGGAAAAATACGACGAGCGGAAACCTTCGTTCTGGGCTTCCCTGTCCCAGGATCGGGATGACTATGTGCATTTTCTTAAAACCGCCATCTATACCGAAGCCGGCGAGGGCGGCTGTATATTTATTGGCCGGGGCGCCAGCGTCGTACTGGGGAACGTGCCGGGGGTTGTGACGCTGTTTCTGGTGGCCCCCCAGAATATCAGGGTTGAACGGGTAAAAAGCTACTTCCAGTGCGATGAAAAGCGGGCGCGCCAGATTATCGACCAGAGCGATCACGACCGCAGCGGTTTTCACCGTTATTTTTTTGACATGGAGTGGAAGGATCCGGGGAATTACCACCTGTCCCTTAATACCGGCTACCTGCACCCCGCAGTCTGCGTGGACATCGTAAAAATTTTCATGGGCCACAGTATCACTGCCGATCTGGAAGAGCAGGGCTTGCGGCGGATCAAGGAACTGACCCTTGCCCAGCAGGTAAAGCACTATATCATCTACGAAAAGGAAATTCCCATTCACTTCCTGGAAGCCGCCGTATCAAACAACACCATTACCCTGTACGGCGTGGCCAGCTCCCAGTCCCTTATCGAGACCGCCCTGGCCGCC
>JAISMQ010000230.1 GCA_031276685.1 Treponema sp.
GTCCTACACTCTGTCCCTTAGCCCCCGTTTCGGCATGCTCTGGGGTTACGGGGAAGAGCAGGTCTACACGGACAGCGATTCGGACCAGCTTTTAAGCCAGCTTCTGTGGGAAGCCAAACCCCAGTGGTACATGGGGATGGGCATGGAATTTTCACAAAAAGATCCGGCGGCCGGGCCCGGCGGTTTCGGCGCCCTGTCCGCGAAATTCGGCATAGCCGCGCATTCCGGCGTCATGGAAGACCGGGACTGGCTTGCCCCCGGGGGGAAACTGAGCAATTATTCCCGGCACGACAACCTTGCCAACGGGGCCGCGATGCTGGATCTGGCGGCGGGGCTGAGTATCCCCGCCTGGGGTTTTATAACGATCCGCTTTTCCCTTGGCGTTTCCTATACGCGCTTCTCCTGGAGCGCCTACGACGGGTACTACCGCTATGGGAAATACTCAGGCGGCGTCTACGCGCCCCTGGAGGACTCCGATCCGGCGGTTCTGCAGAGCGGCCCGGTAGTATCCTATTCCCAGGACTGGCTTGCCCTGCCCCTCGGCCTCCGGGTTTCGATCTTCCCGGGCAGGCTCTTTTCCGGGGCCCTTTACTACAGCGCCGGCCCCGTGCTCAATTTCGTAGGCAGGGACGACCACTACCTGCGGGTAAGGACCGGGTATTACGGGCAGTTTATCGACAACGCGAACGGCGGCTACGTCCTGGAACCGGGGGGCGAATTCAGGTTTTCCCCCGGGGAACGATTCAGCCTGCTGCTGTACCTGTCCTGGCGCACTATTACGACCGGGCCCGGCGGGAAATCGTTCGGCCGGAACACCGGGGACGGGGCCCAAAACTGGAATTTCCTGGGCAATACCTCGGGCGGGGGCTTCCAGGCGCTGGATCTAGGGCTTGGCCTTGAGGTACGCCTTTAAGGCGGGAAGGATCTTCATATCCGAAGGGGCAAAGTCCAGCCGTTCTATTTCCTCTACCGGGGCCCACTTCCACTCTTCGTGGTCGGCCAGGACCGCCTGCGACGGATCGGCGCCCTCAAACCGGATAAGGTAGGCCCGCAGGTTGCGTTTTACGCCGTTGTGGGTGAATACGGCGCGGGCCAGCTCTTCCCCCACCTGTATGGGCAGGGAGAATTCCTCCCGGAATTCCCGCGCCAGGGCTTCTTCCCCGGATTCCCCCGCCTCGGCCTTGCCGCCGGGGAATTCCCACTTGCCCCCCAGGCTTCCTCCGGCTAACCGGCGGGCGATAAACAGCGTATCCCCCCGGCGGGCAACCCCCGCCACGGACAGGCCCGAGGCTTTCTCCGGGCCTTGCCGCGCTTCACGCATGCGGCAGGCTCCTAGAGGAGCAGGACCTGGGGGAAGATAAAGTGGAGGGCCGCGACGATCATGGCCGCGAAACCGATCCACTTGCGGTTCACCGTGATGATCTGGGTCATCCTGTTGTCGCCTTCCTCAAAAAAACTGCGGCCGTGGTAGTAGTCAAAGAGGAGGATAAACCCGGTCACCAGCCCGGCGGCGGCGGGGACAAGGTCCCCTATCACGGGAATGTCCCCCTGGACCGGGGACAGAAGCTTGAGCAGGCCCGTTACGGCGCCCAAAATGCCCAGTATCAGTCTAAAGGTTTCATTTTGCAGGGAAAAGCGAATTTCTTCCTCGATGGCGCCGGCCCCCCCTCCCCCGCCGTTCGTGAAAAGGACAAAGCCTGCGGCCGCGTTAAGCAAAATAGACAAAAAATAAAACTGAACCATTCTACCCGCCTTAAATGTATAAGCAAGACCGTTTAAATTTTACTTTATTTTGATCCTGAATGCAAGGCCGCCCCCTTCCCCCGCCCCTTCGTGGGAGATCTCCGCCAGGAAGCGCGAGCCCGAAAAGGGTATGGAGAAGCGGAATTCCTCCGGAGACCGGGGGCTAAAATTGAGCCGGTAGAGGTAAACCCCCGGCTCTTCCGGCCCCGCGCCTTCCAGCGGGGAAACGGCGATGTCCAGGGGGCCCGTGTAGGCCGCGCCGCTCCGGGTTTTTGTGAGGATCACGACCGCGGCCCCCTCGTAACGGACCGCGGTCATGGAAACCCGGTTGCCGTAATAGTCCTGCGTCCCGGACCCCAGGCCGGAAACGCCCAGCGCCAGGCTGATAAGCACAAGGGCCGCCAGAGTCGCGAACATGACGGCGTTGGTTTTGGTGGAAAGGAGGGGGCGTACCAGGCTGAATTTGGGCTTTCCGCTTTCCTCGTACAGGGCCCGGACCTTGGCGGGGGCTTTGGCGAGCCGGCGGCTGCGGGAATAGTAAAACAGCGGCTCCTCCGATCCGTCCGGGCGATCCCCGCTCAGGGGCATGCCCTCGTTGGGGCGTTCCTTCCCGTCCAGTTCGCCCGTTTCGTCCGTCGTTTCGCCCATCATCCGCCTCCCCCGGGCCGGCCCGCGCAGCCGGGGAGCCAGGCCCGCCCGGCCAGATCCGCCGCGAGGTCCGCAACCTCCATGGAATCGAAAAAACGGTTCCGCAGCCCCGGGTCGGCGGCGGCGCGGATAAGCAGGGCCGCCCCCGCCAGGGCGCAGGAGAACAGATCGGCCCCCCGGCAGCGCGCCGCGATACCGGCGCAGAAGCCCGCCAGCAGGTCCCCGCTCCCCCCGGAGCCGAGCGCCGGGTTCATGCCGTCCAGCACGGCCAGCCGCCCGTCCGGCGCGGCGGCGATCATCACGTGGCTTTTGAACAGGAAGACCGCCCTTTTCCGCCCGGCCAGGTCGCGGAGCGCCGGGGCGGGGTCGGCGAGGAGTTCCTCCCGCGCTATCCCCGAATAGGCCGCCAGCTCCCCCGGATGGGGGGTAAGCAGGGCGTTCCCGTGGAACACCCGGTCCCGCGCCAGGAAGACGGCGTCAGCGTCCAGTACCAGCGGGACGCCCCGTTCCTCCAGGGCCAGGGCGTCTTCCAGGGGGCGCAGCCGCTCCGGCCCCCTCCCCCAGCCGGGGCCCAGCAGCAGGGCGTCCGGGGCAAAGCGGGATTCGCGGCCGGGCCGGGCTTCGCAGGTGTCAACCATGACGGAGGAGGCGGAGGAGGCCAGGACGGGGTACAGGGGGGGATCGACGAGGAGCCGCACCAGGCCGGCGCCGGCGGCCTGGGCGCCCCGCGCGGCGATCCGCGCCGCGCCGGAAGCGCCGGGGGAACCGGCCCGGATCTCCGCCAGGCCCCGGCTGTACTTGTAGGAATCCGCCGGGCAGGGGGGGACAAGGGTACGGCAGTAATCCCAGCTTACCAGGTCCGCCTCGCGGTACTTTTCCGTCAGCGCGGCGGGGAAGACGCCCCCCACGTGGAGAATACGGCCGCAGAGGGGCCGGGCCGCAGGGTTGTAGAGGCAGCGCTTTTCGGGCTCGATGGCGAGTACCGCGTCCGCCTCCGCCACGGGCATGCCGGGCTTCCATGCGTCGGAAAGGCCGCTGGGCAGATCCACGGAGACGAAGAGGGGCCGGCCCGCGCAGTTCCGGGCCTGCCGCGCCAGCAGGGCGGCGTCTTCGCGGAGCGGCCCGCTAAGGCCCGTCCCGGCGATTCCGTCAATGACAAGCCGGGCCTGCGCCAGGGGGCCCGCCGGATAGTCCCGGATCTCCGCCTCCAGCGCGGATTCGGAAAACGCAAGGCCACGGACCCCCATTTTTTGCAGCGAGGCGAAGGCTTCGGAGCGGGGGCCGCAGCCGTCCGGCCCCCCGGCCGTGATGACAAGGGCCCGTTCCGCCGCCGCGAGGCCGCCGAGGATCAGGGCGCGGAGGATCACCAGGGCGTCGGCGGCGTTGTTCCCGCGCCCGGCCAGCACAACCACGGCGGGGCCGGGGGGCTCGAAAAGCCGGGGGTAGGCTTCTGCCAGGACCTGGGCCGCGCGGCGGCCCGCGGCCTCCACCAGGGCGAAGCCGTTCAAAGACCATTCCGCAGCCGCTTCCGCGTCCATCGCCCGCGCCCCGGCGGCGCTTACCAGGGCTTCCCGGCCCTTCGCGGGTAAATTCATCAGGGCCATGCGGGGCCTCCTTCCGCCAGCATCTTATCGGTACGCCACCACACGACTTTTGCCTCGTAATCCCCGGCCAGGATCGCGGAAATAATGCCGTCCGCCGAAAGATCGAAACTGTTCAAGTAGAGTTCCTCCCGGTCCACCCTGATAAGCCCCCGGCGCTGTTCCAGGCTTGCGGAGGGGGACGCCGCCTGGGCGCGCGGATCCCCGGCGCCCTCCCGTCTGAGGATAAGGATGGAATACCCTTCGTCTACCGGAAACGAAAGGAAGATCCTGCCCCCCCTGGCGACACCCATCATCGAATAGAGCATCCACAGGGTCTCGCGGCGGCCGTTTACAAAGGCCGCCTGCTCCAGAAAGGGGACCTCGATGCAGTCCACGTAGGCCCCGCTGCCAATATCCATCACCCAGATCAGGGAGCTGTCCGGCTCCGTCCCCACCCGCGTGTTGGTGGAATCGTCGTAGATGTCCCGGTAGTAGTCGACCTTGAGGTAGAGCTCCCGCGAGTCCGGGGCCGCCATGATGGCGTCCACCGACGCGGAAACCTCGGGCCAGCCGGCGGGGGCCGGTATGGCGTTGTTCTTCAGGCTGATGACGACGGGGCTTCTGCCGCCGGCGCCGTACCAGTAGACCGCCCAGCCCGTGGTCTGGCGGCACACCACCACGATCTCGTCCAGGCCGGTAGTGTAGATTCCGGCAATCCGGAAAAAGGGGGTGCCCCCCGCCCCTTCCTGGCCCAGGTACTCCACAAAGCGGCCGTCCTGGTCAAAGTGGAGGACGACGCTGTCCAGCAGGGCCCTGGAGTCCGCGTCGTAGTAGTAGCGGTCGGGGGGCAGCCGGTCTTCCACGTAGATGTGCTTGCGGGAATCCACGGCGATCCTCCCCGGCTCCCGCAGCGGGTAGGTAAAGGCCCAGCGGGTTACGACGGAACCCTCCCCCCGGTTGGTTTTCAGGCTGAGGGGGGGGCTGTTGGACTCGTCATCGTAGATCATGAACAGAAGGTCCCCATACGAGTTGTAGCGCACCACCTTGCCGCCGTTCCTGTCGGATATGTAAAAAAGGCCGTCCCGCATGGCAAGGCCGGCCCGGCTTAGGCCCAGATCCCCCTCCAGACCGTAGAGGGCAAGCTGGTCTTCCAGGCGGCCGATCCCCAGGGAAAAAAGGTCTTCCCGGGCGACGGAACTGATGCCGGACCGGGAGCAGGCCCCCAGCGACAGGCAGAACAGGGCGGCAAGAATCGCGGCTTTCACAAAAAAACCTTATGCCCCCCGGCGGGGCTTGTCAACAGACCGGGATGCCGGGGCCGGCGCGTGAACCAGGGCCAAAACGCAGCCCGAGCCGCCTGCCGGCCCAGTTTGTCCGACAGGACAGTTTATCCAGCAGGATAAAAAGCGCAAACAGCCTGCGGCAACTTTGTTACCGGGTTATGCGAAGCTGCCCTTTTTACAATATTATTATTTTCTCCATTTTATTTGCCGGAAAGTGTTTTTTAATATGATTTATTACACTCCTGCTATATTCAGGGCATTTATATTTTAATTTTTTTGATACCTGGTTTGTTACCTCTTGAAATAAATTACAACACGTTATCAATGAATCCCATACGGCGTCCATTGTGTCATTTTTATAGGTTTTTATTATCGTTTCCCACGTCTCATCGGCTATGTATTTATTTAAATATTTATACGCCTTCCCTACGCTTAACGAAAAAGATGTTTCTATGCCGACTTTCCATGAAACCATTACGAGCATTTGTTCTCTCATTAAATCCAAATGTTTTACGGCATACAGGAATTCATTTCTGCATAACCCTTTTGTTACATAAGTTGATAAATGCCAGAATTCATTACAGCAATTATCCAAAAAATCTTCTGACGGTTTCTTTACATGGAAATCAATATCAGACGGTTCATTTATCAATGGGCAAATATTGTCTTTATCCAATAAAACTTTTAAAAGTGAATCGGCTTCCTCAAAATAATAGTTTAATTCAGCAAGAGGCACTAATGTTAAGTCCATTTTATTGCCATCCTCGAATGTCATTAAATAACTGAATTTATTACATTTACCCAGCCAGTCAGGCGGAAACATCGGCATCGCTTCCGGTTTTTGCATAATGACCCTTTTTCCAAAAACATCCAGCCAATTATCATTGTTTTTGTATTTTTCCATATTTTTTACGATAAAGGCAATATCAAAATCCTGGAATTCATCTATGGGGACATTTTTATTCATTTTTGA
>JAISMQ010000298.1 GCA_031276685.1 Treponema sp.
GCTAACATGGCCGGCAGCAGAAAAAGCAGCATAACTGTGCCAGTATAATATTAAAAACCGTGCTTCCCAGGTTTCGCATGTTAAAGCCCCGGTGTTCGCCGGCCTGCCGGTACGCAAAACTGCCCCGTTCAAACTGGTTTAACAACTGCCGGTACTGTCCGTTTTCCGGTTCCAGGCGGACCGCTTCACGGGCATGGGTAAGGGCGCTTACCCGGTTGCCCGCCCCCATATTGGCAAGGGCGCTGTAAAAATACCATTCCGCATTACGATTGGGAAGTTTTGACAAAATACGCAGTGCATCGCTGTACCGGCCGTTTTCAACAAGGATACGGGCCTGGTATAGTTCAGGATTTCTCTGCCCCCGCTCCCCGCTGAAAAAATCGCCAAACCCGCCGAACCAAAACTCAAAGCCGCCGCCGAAAGGATCATCCCCCCGGCCCTGGTTTTCCGCCTGCCTGCCATAGTCCGCCTGTTCATAATTCGCGCTGCCGTTTTTCTGTTTTTTAATTTGTTCATAAGCGGCGTTCACTTCCCGCATCTTGAGCTCGGCGGTTTTGTTGCCGGGGTTTATGTCGGGGTGATACTTTTTTGCCAGCCGCCGGTACGCCTGGGTCAGCTCCTCATCGGAAGCGCCGGGACTTATTCCCAATATCGAGTACGGATCATCCATAACGTTAATTACCCGCCCTTTCCGTTTTCTTTTTCCGGTAGCTTTGCCAGACCCCGGAATAGAGTACGTTCCGCAGAATACCGCTGTCCCGGCTTATCGGAAGCCGATCAAAGGCCGCGGTACACTCGGCCATCATCATGGTTAAAAGCTGGGCGGGGTCCCGGTCCATCTCCGCAATCAGAGGGTTGTAACGCTGTTTTTTGATATCCTGGCGGAGATCGTTACAGGCGTCCAAAAGGTAGATAAAACGCCCAAGGGCCGCGCCCGCAGCTCCAAGCGGGGCGGAATATTCATCTTCGTGCCAGACAAAAATTGTACCCAAAAGCTCCCCGAAACAATTGATGGGAAGGTCGGGGTTAAGTTCGTTGGCGCGTTCCATTTCGCCCAGTTCTTTGATTTTTTCTTCGGCTGCCCGGCATTGCCGGGGCCACCGCGCGCTGATCCCGGGGAGGTATGCCGCCAGAGCTTCGCTTTTTCGTTGTGCCTTTTTTTTCCTGTCGTCATTCCAGTCGTCCAGGGCCTGGTAATAGGAGAGCATCATATTCATATCGGCGGAATACGACAGGGCTTCGTTCATCAAACAGGGGCGGGACAGCAGGGGGCGGGCCGCGCAGCCGCAGTTTTCCTGTTGTTCGTCAAGATTATAGAGTGATGAAAGAAGCACGGATAAAAAGGTCATATCGTAGCTCAGGCAGGAACGGCCCAAGGCTCCGGCCTTGAGACTTAGCATACGGCAAAGGCCGCAGTATGTTGTATCGTACCGCTTCCGTTCTTCCGGGGAAAGCGCTTTTCTATTCGCCCTTACGGTTCCAAACATCACGATCCCCCTGTTAGGATGTTTTTATGAATTTCGCGCCGCAGCGCTTGCAGGTGATTCTGACACGGCCTTTGCCTTTGGGCACCCGGCAGCGCTGGCGGCAGGAGGGGCAGGTAAAAATTCGGTGAGTCTGGTACTGCCGCAGCCGTTCCGCCGTATCCCTGAAAAAGCGAAACATGCCGCTTTTCAGTTTGAAATAAAATTCCGCTTCCCGGGATCGCGCCCCGGTATTCCGTGAAAAGGAACGCAAGAGGCACGCAATGACCAGCGCTATGGACAGCGAGGACAACACAGGCTGCCGGGTTATAAGAGAAATACCGCATATAACCAGGGCGGATACCGAAAGAACGCGGTTAAGCTCATCCTGGCCGTAGCGTCCCCGCATAAAACGTTCCAATTTGTCTCGTATCATATCCGAATCCTTAAAGGTTCCCCCAAAACTTTTGTTTTTGGGAGGGCTGCCCTGAATTTACACAGGTGCTTTTGCGCCCGGCGCTGTAAAGCCGCATTTTTCCACCACGGCCCCGGCAAGGGCCCGGTCTATTTCCCCCGCCAGATCGAGGCGCCGGTACAGGTCCCGCGCCTCGTCCACGCCGCCCCGCAGAACGGGGTGGGCGGGGCTGAAAAGGACGCAGCAGTCCTCGTAGGGCAGTATCGAGGTTTCGTAGGTGCCGATGCTCCGGGCAAGCCGGACGATCTCCTCTTTGTCCGTACCAATCAGGGGGCGCAGCACCGGGAGCTGCGTCAGGCTTTCCGCGCAGCTTAAATTTTCCAGGGTCTGGCTTGCCACCTGGGAAAGGCTGTCGCCCGTCACAAGGCATTTGGCCCCGGTGCGGCGGGCCAGTTTTTCCGCGGCCTCCATCATGGCCATCCGCAGCATGACGGTGGCCCATTCCTCCCGGCCCCCCGCCTTGATCCGCCGCTGGACTTCCGTAAATCCCAGGATCCAGAGCCGGATGCCCAGCGTGTAGGCGCCGACAATCCCCGCCAGGCGGATGACTTTTTGCCGGGCTTCCTCGCCGGTGTAGGGGAAGGCGTGGAAGTGGACCGCGTCCAGCCCCATGCCCCGGGAAGCCATCTTAAAGCCCGCCGCCGGGGAATCGATCCCCCCGGAGAGGAGCAGGAGCCCCCGGCCCGCCGTCCCCACGGGGAGCCCGCGCAGGCCCGCCTGAGTCATGCTGTACACGTAGGCCCGGTCCCGAATTTCCACCTGGATCAGCGCCTGGGGGGAATGGACCTCGACCAGGAGCCCCGGCACGGCTTCCCGCACCGCCTCCCCGGCCCCGGCGCAGATGCCGTAGGAGTCCAGGGGGAAGGACTTGTCGGTACGCCGGGCTTCGATCTTAAAACTCCGCGCCCCCCGCCCGCAGGCTTCTTCCCCCTCCGCGACGCAGGCGGCGAACAGGGATTCAACGGTTTTTTCGCAGATCCGGGTCCGCGCCCAGCCGGAAATGCCGAACAGGTGGTCCAGCGCGTCCTCCGCCGCCGGGGCGGCCTCCGGGGGGCAGCGGACAAAGAAACGGCCCCCGGCCCCCTGTACCTGCGCTTCCGCGCCGCCAAGGCCCCGCAGGGCCAGGAGTTTGCGGAGGTTCTGCACGAGGATCCGCTCAAAACCCTGCCGGTTCCCCCCCTTCAGGGTCAGTTCCCCCGGTTTTAGGATGTAGGTCGCGTTCATGGCGGGGCTCACAGGTATGCCAGCGCTTCGGCGGCGGCCCGGACAAGGGCTTCGATGTCATCGGGAGTGGTAGACCAGCCCTGGGAGATACGGATCCCCTCCAGCCGCTGTTTGGGGCCCAGCCCCATGGCTTCAAGAACGGGCCGCCCCGCCTTGCCGGAAGCGCAGGCCGATCCGGTGGACACGGCGAAACCCGCCTGGTCCAGCGCCCTGGCCATTACCTCCCCGGGGACGCCGTCAAAGGCCGCCTGGAGGATGTAGGGGGAAAAACGCCCGTCCTCCGCGCTGGTCCTGCATGCGGGGATGGGGGAGTAGCGGCCCGTGGCCTCAAGGCCCCGCATCAACTGGTCCAGCCGTTCCCGGGCCGCTCGCAGCGACGTTTCCAGCCGTTCCGCATGCGTTTCCAGACAGGCCGCCAGGGCCAGCGCCCCGGCGACGTTTTCCGTCCCGGCGCGGATTCCCCCCTCCTGGCCGCCCCCCCGGTACAGGGTTTCCAGGGGTTTTCGCAGGTACAGGAGCCCGACGCCGCGGGGCCCCCCCAGCTTGTGGGCGCTTAGCGAGGCGGAATCGAGATCCCAGAGCGAAATATCCGCCGGAACCTTCCCGGCGGCCTGCACCATGTCGCAGTGGACGTGCAGGGGCGGCCCGTCCTTTCCCCGGAGCCCTTCGCGCAGGGCGCCCAGGTCGTTAAGGGCCCCGGTCTCGTTGTTGACGGCCATGATCGCGGCGAAACGGCTTTCCGGGTTCTTCTCCAGGGCCCGCCCCAGCCCGGCCGCGCTTACCCGGCCGTCCGCTTCCACCGGGATGACGCCCACGGTTTTCCCCATTTTTTCCAGAATCCGGCAGTTCTCCCGCACCGACGGATGCTCCGTGGCGGAGTACAGGCAGGCCCCCGCGCCCGGCCTGAGCAGGAAGGAGAGGATGGGCATCGCGTTGGATTCGGTGCCGCCGGAACTGAAGTAGACGGTCTCTGGTTTAAGCCCCAGAGCGGCGGCGCAGCGGGAACGGGCCGCCTCCAGGGATTCGCGGGCGGCCCGGCCTTCGGCGTGGAGGGAGGACGGGTTTCCAAACGGGGCGGCGGCGGCCCCCGCTTCGGGCGGGGCGGTGGCGGCCCAGTCAAAGTAGCGCCTTGGCGGCAAAGCGGCCGTCATGGGGAGGGACGCGGGTCCGGCCCGGCGGGAATCCCGCCCGGATTCCCGTCCGGGAGGGCGGATCCTGCTACGCGGGCCTGGCGCCGGTTGAGGAAGTGGATCAGGGTAAAAAAGCCGATCCCCGCCAGATAGGCCAGGGCCAGCGGGATCAGCGAAAGGTAGGCCGGAAGCCTGCCCGCGGCGTACACCAGAAGGCCCAGAACGGCCTGCAGGGCGAACAGGACCGCGTCGATACGCCGGGAGGAAAGCCCCAGGTTCATCAGCTTGTGGTGGGTATGGGAACGGTCGGGGCTGTCTATCCGCCTGCCGTCCCGCAGCCTGCGCCAGACCGCCGCAGTGGTATCCAGGATGGGGATCATCAGCACGGCGGCCGCGTGGAGGATCGGCAGGCCCTGGCCCTCCATCAGCGGGAGGATTGCCAGCATAAAGCCCAGGAAGTAGGCGCCCCCGTCGCCCATAAAGATCTTCGCCCGGGGGCAGGGGGCGTTGAACACCATAAAGCCCAGAATCGCGGAGGCAAGGCAGACGCAGAGCAGCGGCGTAATGCCCGCCGCCGCCGAAATAAGCCCAAAGGCCAGCGCCGCCAGCAGGGAAACGCCCCCCGCCAGGCCGTCAACCCCGTCGATAAAGTTAATCGCGTTGGTCAGCCCCACGATCCACAGCAGGCTTAGGGGGTAGCGGATCAGGTCCCAGCCGGGAATAACCGGATCGGCGGGGCCGGCGAAGAGGATCCGGTCAAAGGTATAGCCGGAGGCAAGGGCGCAGAGGGCCGCCCCCGTGTGAAAGATAAGCCGGTAGTGCGGCGCCAGAGGCTTAAAATCGTCCCGGATACCGCTTGCCAGGGCAAGGACAAGGGCGGCCAGCGGGAGGAGGAACCGGAACCCCTGGCCGGGTTCCGCGATCCCCAGGACAATGGCGAAACTCCACGCGATAAACGCCGCCGCGAAGCCCAAACCGCCCAGCCGGGGGATATTGCCCTTGTGGATCTTCCGCTCGCTGATACGGTCGTACCAGGCCATCCGGCGGGAAATTTTGAGGACCAGGGCGACCATAACAACGGATGAAAGAAAAACGCCTGCAATTATGAGAATAAAATCAAACGCCAACAGAAAACTCCCACATTATCTGCCGGTGCTGCCCGCGACAGCCCCGGCGTCATAGGCTTGAAGTATCCGGGTATCCGGAAGTCGTGTCTAACCCGGAACCGCCATAGTACTATAAACGCCGAATACAATATAGTACCATGTTTTATGCTTGTTTTGAAATTCGGCGGCAGTTCCGTGGGTTCTCCCGCCGCGATTGGGAATATTATCGAGATTCTGAACGATTCCAAACACCGCGGAAGGGTCGCCGCCGTGGTGGTTTCCGCTTTTTCCGGCGTAACCGACGATCTTATCGCCGCCGCCCGCCTGGCCGCCGGGGGGGATCCCGCCCGCAGCCCGGCTGGGCTTTCCGCCGGGCCGGCCCGCTGGGAAACCATCGCGGGGAATCTGCGCGAGCGGCACGAAGACACGGCCGCCCGCTTCCTCGCCGGGGCGGATCTGGAGGCCGCCCGGGCAGAACTTGGCGGGACCCTGGAGGAGCTTGGCCGTATCCTGCGGGGCGTCGAAGTCCTGGGGGAGCTTTCCCCCCTGGTCCAGGACCGCGTGATGAGCTTTGGCGAACGCCTGTCCGCCGCCCTGCTCGCCCGGATCTTCAGGGCGCGGGGGATAGCGGCCTCGTATGTCGATATGCGGCCCCTGATCAGGACCGACAGCGCCTATGGCCGCGCCGTCTTTGCCCCCGCCGAAACCTACGCCGCCATCCGCCGCTTCTTTGAGGCCGCCGCAGGGCAGGCCGCATCGGGGCAAGCCGCCGCAGGGCAGGTCCCCGTTTGCACGGGCTTTATCGGTTCCGACAGCCGGGGCTGTACCACCACGCTGGGCCGGGGGGGGTCGGACCTCAGCGCCTCCATCATCGCCGCCGCCCTTGGGGCGGAGGAACTGGAGATCTGGACCGATGTGGACGGGATCCTCACCGCGGACCCCCGGCTGGTAAAAAACAGCTTTCGCATAGAGACGCTCTCCTACGTGGAGGCTATGGAGCTTTCCCATTTCGGGGCCAAGGTGATCTACCCCCCCACCATACGGCCAAGCCTGGAACGGGGGATACCCATCAGCGTCCGCAACACCTTTAACCCCGCCTGCCCCGGTACCAGGATCGTCAGGGACGCCCCCCAGGGGGACTACCCCATCCGGGGTATCAGTTCGATGAACAGTATCGCGCTGGTGCGGGTCCAGGGTTCCGGCATGGTGGGGGTCGCGGGCTTCTCGTCCCGCCTTTTCGGGGCACTGGCGCGGGGGGGGATCAACGTTATCCTTATCACCCAGGCGTCCAGCGAGTACTCGATCTGCTTCGCGGTGCTGCCCCAGGATTCCGGCGCGGCGCTGGCGGCGATAGGGGAGGAGTTCGGGCGGGAAATTTCCAGCGGGGCCATTGAAAACCCCGTGTGCGAAGACGGCCTGTCGATTGTCGCCGTGGTGGGGGCCGGGATGAAGCGGAGTTCCGGCATCTCCGGCAAGGTTTTTCACGCCCTGGGCCGGAACGGCGTGAACGTGGTCGCCATCGCCCAGGGTTCATCGGAACTCAACATCTCCGCAGTCGTGGCCCGGCAGGACGAGGCCAAGGCCCTGAACGCGATCCACGAGGCGTTTTTTCTGTCCACCGTCCGCAGCGTGAACCTCTTTTTGCTGGGGCTTGGGCTTATCGGGGGCACCCTGGCCGATCAGATCACCCGCCAGAAGGAGATTCTGGCGGCGGAGCACAAGATCCGGATCAGCGTGGCGGGGGCCGCCAATTCCCGCCGCATGGTCTTCGACCGCGCCGGGATCGATATTACGGACCTCCGATCCCTGCTGGCCTCCCCCGGTTCGGAGCCCTACAGCCTTCCGGCCTTTATCGGCAAAATGAAGGCCATGAACCTGCCCAACACCGCGTTTTGTGACTGTACCGCCAGCGACGAGGTCGCTGCCGCCTACGGGGATATTATCCGTTCCGCCATCCCCATCGTGACCCCCAACAAGCGGGCCAATTCGGGGGCGCTTGCCTACTACCGGGAGCTTACCGGCTATTCCCGCGAGCGCGGAATCCCCTACCTGTACGAAACTACGGTCTGCGCGGGGCTTCCGGTTATCTCCACCCTGCGGGATCTGCACCTTTCCGGGGACAAGGTCTGCCGTATCGAGGCCGTCCTTTCCGGCACCCTAAGCTTTATCTTCAACAGCTTTAACGGCGCCGTCCCCTTTTCCGCCCTCGTGCGGGAGGCAAAGGCCCGCGGCTATACGGAACCGGACCCGCGTGACGATCTGAACGCCATGGACGCCGCCCGCAAGGCCCTGATCCTGGCGCGGGAGTGCGGCATGACCCTGGAATTCAGCGCCGTGGACCTGGAACCCATCCTGCCCCCCGCCTGTTTTGACGCGAAAGACGTGGAAGCCTTTTTTGCCGAACTGGAAAAACTGGACGAAGCCTTTGAAAAACGCCGGAAAGAGGCGGAAAACCGCCGGGAAGCCCTGCGCTACGTGGCCGTTATCGAAGAAGGGGCCGCCCGCCTGTCCCTGCGATCCGAGCCGGAGGGCAGCCCGTTCCGCTCCCTGGTGGATTCCGATAACGTGGTTGTGATCACCACCGCCCGTTATTCCAAACTCCCCATGGTTATAAAAGGCCCCGGCGCCGGGGCCCAGGTTACCGCCGGCGGCATCTTCGCGGATATCGTGCGGATCGCCCGTACCCTGGTATAGAGCCCCGGCGGCCC
>JAISMQ010000013.1 GCA_031276685.1 Treponema sp.
GCTTGGGCCGGCCCAGGATGTAGGTGGTGGTCTGGATAAAGTTACCCTCCCGCGAGCGGTAGCCCAGAACCGGGTGAAAGACGATCTCGTCGGCGGGGTAGTAGAAAAAGGGGATGTAGAACAGGGGGATCTCCCCCACCTTGAGGACCGCGTTTTGCAGGGCGAAATCCGATCCGGGGAGCAGCCACAGTTTTGTCGCGTCCAGGGACCAGTAGGAATTCTTGCCCGAAGCGTTGGAGATCGAAGCGTCCTTGAGGATGGTCACCTCCTCCTCGCTGCGGGAGATGACGGTCCCCTCGAAACGGTAGGTCGTCTGCTCCCCCGAAAGGGCCCGTTCGGAGATCCCGTCGGTCAGCGTGGTGGCCCAGGAATCCAGATTGACGCTTATCGAATCCCCCCGGAAGGTCTCGACGGTATCCCCCTCCTCCTTCACGTAGCTCACCTCGCCCCGGGCGGTTACCAGGTTGCGGGTACGGTTGAACAGGATCTCCTGGGCGCTTATGCGGTGGGTCGCCCCGCCGTCTTTCAGGCTTATGGCGACGTTCCCCCTGAGCCGGGCGTATTCCTCGTCCGCCTCGTCCAGGGTAAAATATTCGGTGCTGCGGGCCGATTCGATGACGATAGCGCGGCCCCCGGCCTCCGCGCCTTCGGCAGCCTCCGCGGCGTTTTCCAGGCCGTAGTAGGCCCTTAGCCGTGCCGCCAGCTCCTCCCGGCCGCCCCCCTGGGGGAGTTCCAGGCTTGCGCACCAGTCGGCCAGCTCCTGAAGCGTGGAGGTTTTTATGTCCAGTTCGATGACCCGCTCCGCGGTAAGCCCGGGGTTTTCCCCCGCAGCTTCGTCCCCGCCGGCTTCGGCCCCGCCCGGCCCGGCCTCCGGGGCTTCGGCCCCCGCTTCCGGGGTTTCGCCCCCGGTTTCCGGGGCTTCGGCCGCCGCTTCCGGGGGTTCCGGGGCCTCCGCACCGGCGCCTCCGGGCGCCCCCCCCGTCTGCGCCTGCGCGGCCGCGGCGGACAGCGCGAGCATGGCCAGGAGGAGCAGTTTTTTCATGTCCGGGAGAGCATCTTGCTGATGTAAAACCCGGTGTAGGATCCGCTGCGCCCGGCGATTTCTTCCGGGGTCCCCAGCGCGATAATTTCGCCGCCCTTGTCCCCGCCTTCCGGCCCCAGGTCGATAATGTGGTCCGCCTGGAGCAGCACGTCCAGGTTGTGCTCGATCATCACCACCGTGTTCCCCTGGTCCACCAGGCGCTGGATCACCTCCATAAGCTGCTTTACGTCGGCGAAGTGGAGCCCCGTGGTAGGCTCGTCCAAAATGTAGAAGGTCCTTCCGGTGGAACGCCGGGAAAGCTCCAGCGCCAGCTTGACCCGCTGGGCCTCCCCGCCGGAAAGGGTGAGCGCCGACTGGCCCAGCTTGACGTAGCCCAGGCCCACGGAAAGCAGGGTCTCCATTTTATGGGCGATCCGGGGGACCGGGGCAAAGAATTCCGCCGCTTCCTCGATAGTCATATCCAGGACATCGGCGATATTCTTCCCCTTGTAGCGGATCTCCAGGGTTTCCCGGTTAAAGCGCCTGCCGTGGCACACGTCGCAGGTAATGTACACGTCGGGCAGGAAGTTCATCTCGATCTTTATAGTCCCGTCACCCTCGCAGTTCTCGCACCTCCCCCCACGGACGTTGAACGAAAAGCGCCCCGGCCGGTAGCCCCGCATCTTCGCGTCCGGAAGGCTGGCGAACAGGTTGCGGATCTCCCCGAAAACCTCCACATAGGTGGCGGGATTGGACCGGGGGGTCCTGCCGATGGGGCTCTGATCGATATCGATCACCTTGTCCAGGTGTTCCACCCCCGTGATCCGCTTAAAGGCCCCCTCCTGGCGGGCGGTCCCGTAGATCCGGTTGCACAGGGCGGGGTACAGAACGTCGCTGAGCAGCGTCGACTTTCCCGAACCGGAAACCCCCGTGATGCAGGTAAAGATCCCCAGCGGGATCTCCACGTCGATGTTTTTCAGGTTATGCTCGCCGACCCCTTCCACGCGGATACACTCGCCGTTCCCCCGCCGCCTGTGCGGGGGGATCTTCATCGTGATCTTCCCCGCCAGGTACTGGCCCGTAACGCTTTCCGGCACCCGCATCACCTCGCGGGGGATCCCCCGCGCCACCACCTCGCCCCCGTGGACCCCCGCGCCGGGCCCCAGATCCACCAGGTAGTCCGCGGTCCGCAGGGTCTGCTCGTCGTGTTCCACCACGATAAGCGTGTTCCCCAGATCCCGCAGGTACAGCAGCGTGTCGATAAGCCGCTGGTTGTCCCGCTGGTGCAGGCCGATGGACGGCTCGTCCAGGATGTAGAGCACCCCCACCAGGCTGGAACCGATCTGGGTGGCCAGGCGGATCCGCTGGGCCTCCCCGCCGGACAGGCTGGCGGCTTTCCGTTCCAGGCTCAGGTAGTCCAGGCCCACGTTTTTCATAAAGCCCAGCCGGGCCGTTATCTCCTTGAGGATCTGGGCGGCGATTTTTTTTTCGGGCCCGCCCAGGGGCAGGTCCCGGAAAAAGGCCAGCGAATCGCCCACCGAAAGGCTCGAAAGCTCGTGGATGTTCAGGGCCCCCTCCCCCCGCCCCAGCGTTACCCCCAGGGCTTCCGGCCTCAGCCTCCTGCCGCCGCAGGCCTCGCAGGGTTTCTGGCTCATGTACTTTTCCAGCCATTCCTTGACCCCCGGGGACTGGGTTTCAAGGTAGCGCCGCTTGAGCTCCTCCAGGATCCCGGGGAACTCCGCCTTGTAGGACGCGGAGTTGGTCCCGTCCCGGTTTTCGTATTTGAAGCGCAGCTGCTCGTCCGTGCCGTAGAAGATGGCGTTCATGATCTTCCTGGGCAGGCTCTTAAAGGGGGTATCCAGGCTGAACTTATAGTGCCGGGCCAGGCCCTCGAACTTGCTGCGGTACCAGGCGGATTCGGGGTTGTAGGGGGCGCAGCCCCCCTCGTTGAACGACAGCTCCCGGTTGGGGATCACCAGGTCCGGGTCGAATTCCAGCTTGGCGCCCAGGCCGGAACATTCCGGGCACGCGCCGTAGGGGTTGTTAAACGAAAAAAGCCGGGGCTGGAGTTCCGGTATGGAGATCCCGCAGTCCGGACAGGCGTTTTTTTGGGAGAAAAACTGTTCGGTCCAGCCGCTTTCCGCCGCCTGCCGCGCCCCGCCCTCCTCGTCCCCGGGCCTGCCCCCCGCGGGGGCCTGGGCGGCCACCAGCAGCAGCCCGTCCGCCGCCTCCAGCGCCGCCTCCGCCGATTCGGAAAGGCGGCTGCGGATCCCCGGCCCCACGACCAGGCGGTCCACCACAATATCCACGCTGTGCTTCTTCTGCTTGTCAAGCTTGATATCCTCGTCCAGACTCACGGGGACCCCGTCGATCCGGGCGCGCGAATACCCGGCCGTCCGGGCGTCCTCGATGATCTTCTGGTGCTCCCCCTTCTTCCCCCGGATCACCGGGGCCAAAAGCTGGATACGCCTGCCCTCCCCCATCTGCAGGATCGTGTCGACAATCTGGTCCACGCTCTGTTCCCGGATCTCCCGCCCGCAGACCGGGCAGTGGTGGATGCCGATCCGCGCGTAGAGAAGCCGGTAGTAGTCGTAAATCTCCGTCACGGTCCCCACCGTGGACCGGGGGTTCCGGTGGGTAGTCTTCTGCTCTATCGAAATAGCCGGGGAAAGCCCCTCGATGTAGTCCAGATCGGGCTTGTCCATACGGCCCAGGAACTGGCGGGCGTAGGCGGACAGGCTTTCCACCTAGCGCCGCTGCCCCTCGGCAAAGAGCGTGTCAAAGGCGAGGGAGCTTTTTCCCGACCCCGAAATACCGGAGATAACGATAAGCTTATCCCTGGGCAGTTCCAGATCGATGTTCTTTAAGTTGTGTTCCCGCGCCCCTTTGATGATAAGCTTGTCCATACGGGCCAGCATAAACCGGAGCCGGGGGGCTTTTCAAGGAGAAACGCGGGAAGGGCCGGCGCGTGTATGGCGATGTCGCGGCAGGCAGAAAAACACCGGGGGCAAAACGCCTATGCCGGGCACGCTTGCTTTGCGCCTGTAAATCCCTGCTCATTTCTTGCGGTTCAGGGGCGCAAAGCTTCGGTCAAATGCCCGCCCCAGGCGTTTTACCCCCAGCTCTTTAACGCCCGCCGCAATCTCCACAGCCAGTATGCGCCGGCCCTGCCGCTGGATAAGATTAGCATACGCGGAAGGTAAACCATCGGCGTAAAAGGTATAAAACGGCCCCGTTTTTATATATGCGCCGGCCCTTCAGGGCCGGCGCGTGTCACTTCCGCCGATCCGCGCGACAGGTTATACTTGAATCAGTTTTTCGGCAACTTACGTGCCGGAAAAACTGATTTCCGGGAAACCGGCCTATAGGGGGGAACTATGCTTCCGGTAATGCTGCAGCTTTACAATGTCCGGGACGAACTGAAAAACGACTTTGACGGGACTCTCGAACAGGTGGCCGCGACAGGCTACCGCTATGTCGAACTTGCCCTGGCCATGGCCTTCGGCAAGACCGCCGCGCAGACCAGGGCATCCCTGGACAGGGCCGGGCTTGCCGCAGTCTCCGCCCACGTCCCCTACCGGGACATGATCGCCGATACGGACAGGGTTATCGGCTACCACCTGGAGGCGGGCTGCACGTACATCGTTATCCCCTACCTGTCGGAAGAGGACCGCTACCCCGGCCCCAACTACGGGGAAGTGAAGAAGGGCATCGCCCGGCTGGGGGAGTACTGCAACAGGAAGGGGGCGGTTCTTCTGTACCACAACCACGAATTTGAATTTACGGACTGCGGCGGCAAGTACGCCCTGGACGACCTGTACGACAGCGTCCCCGCCGGCCTTCTGCAGACGGAAATTGACGTATGCTGGGCCAGGGTGGGGGGCGTCGTCCCTGCGGAGTACATCCTCAAGTACTCAGGGCGCGCGCCCGTGGTCCACCTTAAAGATTTCGATTCCCCCGGCCGGGTCAAGGCCGATTACGATTTAATTGGCGAGGCCAGACAGGCCCGCGCTGCCGGCGCCTTCCCGTTCCGGGCCGTCGGCCACGGGGTCCAGGACATCCCCGGCATCGTCAAAGCCGCCGAACAGGCCGGCTCCAGGTGGCTTGTCGTGGAGCAGGACCTCCCCTCCCCCGGCATGACCCCGCTTGAGTGCGCCCGGCAGAGCCTTGAGTACCTGGAGTCGCTACAGGGCGCCTCTAAAAACTGAAGTTTTTAGTAGTTCCCGGCCGCAGGGGCCCTGCGGCAATGTGCGGATGGGCGCGCAGGGATTCGAACCCCGGACATCCACGGTGTAAACGTGACGCTCTAACCAACTGAGCTACGCGCCCCGGGCTAAACTACCGGAAACCCCGGCGCTTGTCAAGCAGCGTCAATTGCGGGCGGCGGCGGACAAGCAAGCCGGGGCGCCTTTCTTTTCTATCATTTCTTTGCGACATTTTTTTTTAATTCCGCGCTTTTTTTCTTGCCAGATCAAAAAACAGGGTTTACAATACCTTTGTTACGCAAAAAATATCAATCTGATAAGGAGAGATTCATGAAAAAGCTAGGGATTGTGGCAGCTCTTTTAGCGGCGGGAGTGGTCGTCGCGTCCGGGTTATTTGCCCAGGAGGTTAAGTTTAACGGGTACGTCAACAGCGGTTTTGGCGTGGTGATGTCCACCGAGGAGGACGCGCCGGACCCCTATGTTGCCGCCTACGGGGTGAATTCCTGGAACCCATACCGGATATACCTGGATGGAAGCTACACCAACGAAGAGGGGAACGCCGGGGCTCTTATACGGCTTCGGGCAGGGGGGGGCTTTAATTTCATTACCCTACCCATTGCTTACGGATGGTTCAGCGCCTTCGACAAGTTGCTTACC
>JAISMQ010000015.1 GCA_031276685.1 Treponema sp.
CCAGGGGGAAACTTGATTTTTCCCTGTGCCTGGACTCGCCGCTGCGTCATGAACAGCATATCGGCCCCGGAAAAGCGCTTGTTACGGGGCGCGCGCCGGATCGTGTTGAATCCTACGAACCCCATTTTGAGCCCAGGGTTGTTTACCGTCCGGATCTGGAATCCGACAGTCTGCGTTTTGCGTGTGCGGCTGTTGTCGCGGGCCACGACGGCCTTATAAGCTGCGATGAAATGCGTACCTATGTGCGCGGCGCGTCGGAAGCGGTCATTCTGGTGAGCGCCGCTACCAATTACGAAGGCTATTTGAAAAAGCGGAACCGGGATACCCGGCCTATCGCGGATCGCTGCGCGGCTATCATTGAGAAGGCAGCCGCCAGGGCTTACCGGGCTCTGCTGGATGATCATATAAAGGACTACCGTTCGCTGTACGGAAGGGTGGGGATAGATCTGGGCCGCGAGATTACCGGCGCCCTTCCCACCAGCCGGCGTCTTGATCGGTACAAGTACATTGAGGATATTTCTTTGCAGGCCCTGGTCCTGCAGTACGCCAGGTATCTGCTTATTTCGTTTTCCAGGCCGGGAACCCAGGCGGGAAATTTGCAGGGTATCTGGAACCCTTTCCCGGCGCCGATGTGGGCCTCTAATTATACGACCAATATCAACGTACAGATGAACTACTGGTGCGCCGAAGCCCTGGGCCTTGGGGATTGCCACCTCCCCCTGATCGATCTGGTAAAGGAGTGCGCCCGCAGCGGGCAGGCTGCGGCAAAGGCGCTCTACGGCGCGGGGGGCTGGGTTACCCACCACAATACCGACCTCTGGCGCATGACGGCGTTGGCCGGGGAGAACTCGTCCTGGGCCTGGTGGCCTTTTGGCGGATTATGGCTGTGTAACCACCTGTGGCAGCATTACGAGTACACCCTTGACAGGGATTACCTTGGGGAGATCCTGCCGGTTCTGCGGGGCGCTGCGGAATTTGTTGCAGATTATGTGGTTAAAGGGGAGGATGGCTATTATTATACGCCGCCTTCCACGTCGCCTGAAAATAAATTTTTTTTTACCGGGACAATACTATTCAGAACGTTCTTAACGAGGTTGCGGCAGAAAACAGGTTCTCCGAAAGCAGGGAGGATGTAAGCGCCGTTTGCCGTATTTCCACCATGGATATCGCGCTTATTACCGAGCTTCTCGGCAACCTTACCAGGGCTGTTTCCATTTTGGGCCGCGAACAGGATCTGGACCCCCGGATTCCCGAAATTCTTGGCAGCCTGTACCCCTTTAAGATTGGCCGCTTTGGGCAGCTCCAGGAATGGGACAGGGATTATGAAGAATGTACCCCCGGGATGGGCCACGTATCCCATTTGTACTCGGTGTACCCGTCGGGGCTTATTAACAGTGTTGAAAAGCCCGAATTGTTCAAGGCGGCCTATGTTTCGTTTTTACGGCGTATCCAGCACGGGGCGGCCTCGGGGGGGCACTGGCCGGGGGCCTGGGCCCTGAGCCTGGCGGCGCGTTTCTTTGATGCCACTACCTGCAACAGCGTCCTGCGGGCCATGCCGGCCAATTTGGGCGCGAACATGCTTACCGGGAAAACGTACCAGATAGACGCGGTTATGGGCTGGGCCGCCGGTATAACGGAAATGCTGGTTCAATCCCACGAAGGCGTGATCCGCATACTGCCGGCTCTGCCGGTTTCATGGCGGGACGGCAAGGTCCGGGGGCTGCGTGTAAGGGGCGGCTATACCGTGGACATTGGGTGGAAAGACGGCGTTCTGACCGAAGGGGTTATATGGCCGGGAGACCGGGACAGTTCCTGCACCATACGCTATGGCGACAGATGCGCAAAACTGGAACTGCGCATCGGCAGTTCCGTCAGGTTCGACGGGTATTTCAGGTAAATTTGCCAGGCGGGGAGGGCGGTAGCAAAGCTGCCGCCCTTTTTTACGCTTAAGCTCCGCTTAAGCTTCGCTTAAAACTTATGCCCCGCTCCCGAAGTCGCTCTTAAAGCTCATGTTTTTTTCGATAAGGGCGGCGGCGGTTTTGGCCGCCCGTTTCGCGTCCGCAAGGGGTATGCCGCCGTCCTGGTTGAAGGATTTTTCGAAAAAGGTTTCCAGGGTCCGGTACAGCTCCGGGCTGTTGTAGAAGACGAACGAGATGTTGAGCCCCGAAGGCTTCATGATGGTGAACGAGGAAAGGGATTCGATGGGTTTTTTGGAGACCATGGTCTTGGTCTGGTTCTTCGCGGTAAGGATCTCCAGCTCGCTGAAGCGGAGGGGGATCTTCTCCCCCGTGTCCCGCAGGTAGGGCTCGATGCCCTTGTGGGAATAGGACGCGGGCTCTATGAGGATGTGCATTTTCTTTCCCTGGGATTGGAAGGTGATGCCCCGGCCTTCAAGGTAGATTGCCTTTACGCCGGAATAGGACACTACTTCGTATATGACGTAACCTGTGCCGGTGTTTACAAACGAGGAAACTACGTAGGCGTTATCCTTGGGTAGCTTGTTCTGGGCATAGGCATCGAAAAGGTCCAATGCTTTGATTGCCATTGTGTTCTCCTAAAAAGTTAAGTCAAAGCCTTCCGGATCCCGCCGCTTCTATCCGGGCTTTAACTGTAGTATAGCTTGTTCCCCCCGGTTCGCAAACCCGAACCTGTAACGGGGGAACGGGCGGGCGCCTTCCGCCCGCGCTATTTGGCCCTGGACAGGGTTACTGCGGCGGTAGTAACGATGTCGCCCACCGAGGCGCCCCGCGAAAGATCGCTGGTGGGTTTGGCGAAGCCCTGGAGGAAGGGGCCGTAGGCTTCCGCCCGGCCCAGGCGCTGTACCAGTTTGTAGCCGATGTTCCCCGATCCCAGATCCGGAAAGACCAGGGTGTTTACCTTCCCCCGGACGGGGCTGCCGGGGGCCTTCTTGTCGGTTACCTGGGGGACCAGGGCGGCGTCGGCCTGGAGTTCGCCGTCGAAGGTAAAATCGACCTTGCGCTCTTTAAGGATGCCGACGGCTTTTTGTACTTTGGCTACGTTGTCGTGTTTCGCGGAACCTTTGGTGGAAAACGAGAGCAGGGCGACTACGGGTTCCTGCCCCAGAAATTCCCGGCAGGACAGGGCGGCGCTCTGGGCGATGTCGGCGAGCTGTTCCGCCGTGGGATCCGGCACTACGGCGCAGTCGCTGAAGATCAGCGATCCTTCGCTGCCCCAGGAGGGGTCCAGCCCGGTCATCACGAAACAGGAGGAGGCGGTTTTGAGGCCGGGGAGGGTTCCGATGATGGTGAGCCCGGCCCGCAGCACGTCGCCGGTGGTGTTTTCCGCCCCGGCCACGCAGGCGTCCGCGTGTGCCAGGCGGACCATCATGGCCCCCCAGCGCAGGGGATCGGTAATTTCGGCCCTGGCCTTTTCCGGCGTCATGGGTTCCAGCACGGCCCCGCCTTTCGCTTTTTTCGCCTCTTCCCGCGCATGGACCAGGTCGTAATAGGATTGGGCGTACTGATCCAGGCTGGGGGAAAGCTCCGGGTTTACCACCCCGACCCCCGTCAGATCCACGCCTTCTTCGGCGGCAATCGTGTCGATCTCCGACTGTTTCCCGATAAGCGTTACCGACGCGGCAAGCTCCTCGTCAACGATTATCCGTGCCGCCTTTACCGTCCGGGCGTCGGTCCCTTCGGGCAGGACCAGTTTTTTCTGCATCGATTTGGCCTTAGCTTTCATGATCCCTACAAAGTCCATAGAGCCTCCTGTGATCGTTGCCCGTGGGGGCGGCGTTGTATACTTGTATCTTAGTCTGTGAACGAAGCGGGGGCAAGGGCACCCCCGCCTGCGATCAGGGTTCGGCCAGGGTCTGGGGGTTCAGGACGAGGGCGGAACCGTCCGGCCTCTGGGTAAGGAGGAAGCCGTCCCCGAAAAGCACCGAGGCGAAGGGGTGGACCGCCGCGCTTGACCGGGCCAGCCGCGTAAGCTGGTAGTTGAAGCGGCCCAGGTAGGGGGTCCCCCCCGTTACCGTGACGGCGAAAAGATCCGCCCCGCTAACCCAGAGGGGGCTCTGGGGGTGGATGTCGTCGTTCCCCTGGGCCTTCGTCTCCAGCGATTCGGGGTCAACTTCGATAAGCCGGACGGCCCCGCCGCCCCGGTTTTCTCCGGCTATGGCGAAGAGTCTGCCGTTGACGCTGTAGATGGTCCTGGTGTTTATCATGTTGACCGTCGAACGGCCCAGTTCCTCGCCTGTTTCGGGGGAGACCCGGATGATCCGCCCCAGGGGGGAATCCTGGCTTTCGATGATGGCGGCGATGATGCCGGGGCCGGTTTCCTTGCGGGGTTCCTCGTTGATAAGGGCCTGCTGATCCCGCGCTATGTTTTCCCGCTCCTCCCGCGCCTCTTCCCGCTTCTGGTCGGCGAATTCCTCGTCGCGCCGGGCGTCTTCCCGCTTTTCTTCTACCGCCTCCTGCCTCCGGTCAAGCGCCTCTTCCTGCGCGTCCAGTTCGCGTTCGCGGCTGTCGCGGTCTTCCTGCCCGGGCGGTTCCTGCCCGGCCTGTTCCGCGCGGTCGGTCGCGCTAGAGCCGGGCGCTGCGGGCGGTTCCTGCTGCGGGCGGCCCGCGGGTTCCTGCCGCTCCGGCTGTTCCGGCTCGCCGGCGATCCTGCGCTCCTCGTCTATCCGGCGGCGTTCCTCCTCGATATGGCGCCGCTCCTCGTCTATCAGGCGCTGTTCCTCCTCGGCCTCCTGCCGCTGTTCCCGCGCCCGCTGTTCGGCTTCCTCCGCTTCCCGCTCCTTGAGGTCCACCATGCCCTGCCGCTGTTCGATGCCCATGTCGTCGTCTTTCCGCAGTTCTTCCACCACCTGCCTGTCCGATATGGCGCTGGTGTCGATGGCGGAAAGGGAGTCGGGCCGCCCCAGGGGGACAAGCATCAGGGTCTGGCCGGGCCATTCGTCAAAGCGGATAGAGAGGCCCGCGTGGGCCGGGTTAAGCTCGGCGGTAACCGGCCCCTTGTAGCGCCCGGTGACGTAGTCCCAATCCCCCCGGTACACGGCGTTGTAGATGGTGATGTACTGGGCGAGCAGGGCCGCGTCCCGCTCGTTGTAGGCGTAGGCGGCCTCCAGGTAGCCCTGGATGATGAGCCGCAGGTTCCGGATATGGTCTACCCCGACATCGTAGCCCAGGCCGAAGATGTCGGCGTCCAGTTTTACGCCTTCCGCCGGGCCGACCACGTGGATGACAAAGTAGCGGTTCCGCGCCCCGGCGCTTCCGGCGGCCCCAAAGATTATCCGGCCCAGGCTGTAGCCGATGCCGCGGATCTGGTCCCTGGTTTCGATCCTGGCCTGGGGGCCTTCGTAGTTAAAAAACGATATGGGGGCCTGGCCCTGCTCCAGTTCGTCTTCGTTGACCTGGGCGGGCAGGGAAAGGGGGGCCAGCAGGGCAGGGGCGGCCAGCAGGGCCAAGAAAAATCGGCGCATAAAGGACCTCTTCGTGACCGGCGCTTTCAAGGGTCTGCCGGAACTTGGAAATACCTTAAAGCTACACTTATTTACCCAGGTTCTCAAGTTCCCGCTTCGCCAAATTTCGGATATAGTTGGGCCGGTTTGGGGAACTGAGGCTGCTGAGGATCAGGATCCCCGTATCGCTGAGGGGGGGGCCGGAATAGCGGCACAGTGCGCCGGTGGCGGAGATAACGGCGCCCATGACCTGTTCCTCCTGGAATCCGGCGGATAAGACGACGCTGGAAAAGGCCCGCAGGGCCGCGCCGTCGCTGTCCGCGCCGATTGCCCCGATTGCCCGGGCTGCGGCGCTTTTGACGACCGGGTCCGGGTCTTCCCGGAATATGCGGGCCAGGAAGGGGACGAGTTCGCGGGAGCCGATAAGGGCCAGCAGCCGCAGCGAAGCGGCCCGGTGCTGTATGGACACCAGCGGCGAATAACGGAAACTGTCGGGGTTCTGCCCGGCCCCGGCGGTTTCCATAAGGTAGGCGGTGTATTCCAGTTCCCGCAGGGCCACCCGGCCCCCCGCGATGTCCCGCCCGATGCTCTCCAACTGGCGCTCTACCTGGGTTTCTTCCCAGCGCAGGGGGTGGCCGGCCCAGGAAGAGGGCGGGGGGCTGCCGATTCCGTAGTCCCCCCCCGGCCGGGGGCCGTACCCGGATTCGGGCAGGCGGCGGGCCCTGTCCTCCAGCTTGAAAGCGTAGAGAATCCAGTCCTCCCCCCCGGAGTAGAGGATCCCGTCGTCGCCGAAGCTGGGGGTGGAGGCGGCCCCTTTCAGAGCAAGGCGCCAGATCAGCCTGCCGTCCTCGGTAAAGCCTGCGGCCCCGGATCTGGAAAGCGCGTAGATCCCCCGTTCGTCGTAGATCAGCGCCGGCCGGTCCCCCGCCGCGCCCCGGATTTGGCTGTCCGCGGACCACAGCGTCTCCCCGCTAAGGCCCTGGATTCCCAGGATTCGGCCCCCTTCTTGCAGCAGCGCGGCCCTGAGCCCCCGGCCCGTGGCGGCCAGGGGGCTGCCCTCAAGCCGGGGCCGGGGCTGGGGGCCCCGGTCAAAATCGGCGGATCTGAAATCGGTAAATTCCACGCCGCCGTTCGGGTAGAAGATGAGGACCCTGCCGCCTTCCCCCTCGGGGCCCAGGGGGGCGATGGCGCGGGGCACGGCGGACAGGTAAAGGGTTCCGGTCTGCCCGAAGGGGCCGACGCGCAGCAGGGTCGCGTCCGCCAGGGCCAGCATGATCCCCCCGTCGTGGTCGGGAACCGGGCCCAGGGCGATGGCTGCGCCCAGGTTCCGCTGCCATAGGATACGCCCCGATATGGTAAGGCAGAAGATCCGGTTCCCCGCAGGGGCGAAGATCCGGCCGTCCCAGCCGAGGATCGCGGGGCCCGAAAGGGGGGCGCCCAGGTCCCTGCGCCACAGTTCCCGCCCCACCCGGTTGACCGCGATAAGGGTCCCGTTGGTCCGGGAAAAGTACGTGACGCCTTCGGGGGAACGGCTTAGGTAGGGGCTGACCCTGCCCCGCGCCGAGTAGGTCCACAGCGTGGCGCCGTCGGCGGCAAGGGCTTTGAGGTCGCCTGAATCCATCAGCACGACCGCCGCCCCGGCCTGTACGGCCGGCGGGCTGATCACCGCCCCGCCCAGGGCCATCCGCCACAGGGCGGAAACTTCGGTCTGGGCCTCCAGGGGCGGGATCAGCAGGGCGGCCAGAATCGCCAATGCCCCCCGCTTATCCACGTGCGTTCCTGAACAGGGCAAGGCTTTCGATGTGGGGGGTCTGCGGGTAAAAATCGTAGAAGGCCAGATCCTCAAGCTCCCAGGCCCCCCCGACCAGTTCCCCGCTGTCCCGGGCCAGGGTGGCGGGGTCGCAGGAGACGTAGGCCCGAAGGGGGGCCGGCCCCCGCGCGAGCCAGCGCCGCATCGCGGGGGAAAGCCCCTGCCGGGGCGGGTCCGCGACGATAAGGCCGTACCTGGGGGCGGGCCGCCGCGATTCTTGTATCTTCACCCATTCATTATCGGTGAGCGCGTAGAAATTATGGTCTCCGGGATCGAGATTGCGCCGGGCCAGGCCCAGCGCGGCCCGGTTTTCTTCCAGCAGATCGGCCCGCGAAAAGTACGCGGACAGCAGGCTTGCGAAGGTCCCCACCCCGCAGTACAGATCCGCCAGGGGCAGCGAGGGGTCCGCGGCCGCGGCGGCGATTGACTCCAGTTCCCCCGCCAGGGCTTCCAGCATGGCCGCGTTGCTCTGGAAAAACAGCCCCGCCTCCATCAGAAGTTCCCGGCCCCGCACCCTCACCCGGCCCCGGTTTTGGCCCCCCTCCGCCAGCACAAGGCCGTCCCGGCTGTAGACGGTAAAGCGGTCCCGGCCTTCCGGCGCCGAGAGCCCCCCCGACGCCAGCAGGGCGCGGATCCCCGGATCGGCGACCGGGCAGTCCGCCGCCGGTATTACCCCGGCCTGGGACATAAAGCCGACGCGGGGGCCGGACAGGGCGTCCCCCCCGCCCCGGACGGCATGTAACTGTACCCGGTTGCGGTACTCCCAGGCTTCGGAAGGGATAGCGCGGAGTTCCCCCGGGGCGCCAAGGCTGGCAAGGCCGCCCAGGCGGGAAAAACTTTCCCGCAGGATCTGCGTTTTTAGTTCAAGCTGGAACGGGTAGTCCAGATGCTGGAAGGGGCAGCCCCCGCAGCCTCCCGGCCCGGCGCTTGTACGGAGGGGGCAGCGGGGCTCCACCCGCCGGGGGGACGGTTCCAGAATCTCGACCAGGGCGGCTTCCGCCCAGCGTCCGTGATCGCGCCGGACCCTGGCCCGGACCCGTTCCCCCGGGGCGCTGCGGTCGACAAACACCGCCTGGCCCTCGTGGCGGGCTATCCCCGCGCCCCCCGGCACGATCCCCCCTATGGTTACGCTGATAATGTCCCCCGGCGCCATCGGGACAAGGCTACACCACGGCGGGCAGAATTGATAGAACGGCCGATACGGGGTATAATCCGCCTATGGATGAATGGGATACCCAGGCGGATTCGGCTGGCTGGCTGCCTGCGGGCGGGGAGGGGCGGCTTTTTGCGCGGCGCTGGGTTTCGTCAAAACCGGGTTCGGACCGGCCCCGGGCCGTCCTGCAGATTGTACACGGCATGGCGGAACATTCGCTCCGCTATGAGCGGTTCGCCCGCCGGCTTAACGCCGAAGGTATCGAGGTGTGGGCCATGGACCTGCGGGGCCACGGCTATACGGCGGACCCCGCCGTCAACGATCCCGGCCGGGGGGGGCTGCTGGGGCACTGCGCCGACCGTGACGGCCCTTCCCTGGTAACCGGCGACATAGAAACCCTGAACCGGCTTATCCGGGAACGGCGCCCCGGCGTCCCCCTGTTCCTTATGGGCCATTCCTGGGGCTCCTTTCTGGTTCAAAACTACATAGAGACCTACGCCACCTCCGGGGGGCCACGGCAGCAGAGCGCCGGGCTTGCGGGCTGCATCCTTTCGGGGACGCGGGGCCCCGGCGGCCTTAAAACTCGGGCCGGCGCCCTGGTTATGGCCCTGCTCGCCCGCCTTGCGGGGCGGCGGCGGCGCTGTCCGCTTTCCCGCGCCCTGGCGGACGGCTCCTACAACAAACCGTTCCGGCCCGGCCGGACCCCCTTCGACTGGCTTTCCCGCGACAAGGCGGAGGTGGACGCCTATATTGCGGACCGCTTCTGCGGCTTCCGCTGTTCTTCCGGTTTTTACCGGGACCTGGCCGCCCTGCTGAACCGCATCCACCGGCCTGAAATTCTGGATCGCCTGGATAGGCGGCTCCCCATCTACGTGTTTTCCGGCAGCGCCGATCCCGTGGGGGACATGGGTTCCAGCCCCGCCGCGCTGGTGGATCTGTACCGGGGCATGGGGATCCAGGATCTGGAATTCGTGCTGTACCCCGACGCCCGGCACGAATGTTTGAACGAAACCAACCGGGAGGAAGTGACGGATAATCTTCTTACCTGGATTTTGAAACACATCCCCCCCGGCGGGGGGGAAGCTTAGCGGGGGGATCTTCATGCGTTTCCGCTATTCAACGGCTAAAGACGGGAAACCTGTTAAAAAAGCGGCGGTTTACACTGCGGAAGAACACGGTATTCCCCTGGCCAACGTTGACATTGACGCGATCCGCGTTGTCGAGCGGCTGAAAGCTTCGGGCTATGACAGTTACATCGTGGGCGGCGCCGTGCGCGACCTTATCCTGGGCAAAAAACCCAAGGATTTCGACATTGTAAGCGAGGCGAGCCCGCCCCGCATCAAGAAGATCTTCCGCAATTCGCGGATCATCGGCAACCGCTTCCGCCTGGTCCACGTCTATGCGGGCAGCAAGATCTTCGAGGTTTCCACCTTCCGCTCCCTTAAGGACGGGCATACAGGCAATTCCTTCGGCACCATCGAGGAAGACGTTCTGCGCCGGGATTTCACCGTGAATTCCCTGTTTTACGACCCCCAGCGCCAGCTTGTCGTGGACTTTGTGGGCGGCATGAAGGATATCGGGAAGAAGCGGATCCGATCGATCATCCCCCTGCCCGCCATCTTTACCGATGATCCGGTGCGGATGATCCGCGCCGTCAAGTACGGGGCCGCCACGGGCTTCAAGCTGCCCCTCTCCCTGCGCTGGAGAATCCGGCGGGATTCCCCCCTGCTGGCCCAGGTTTCCCCGTCCCGGCTTACGGAGGAGATCGGCAAGATCGTCCATTCCAGCCAGGCGGCCCGCATTGTCGAAAACCTTGAAGCCCTGGGGCTGTTCCGCTACCTCCAGCCCAACGCCTCGAAGCTGCTCAAGGAAAACCCCGTTTTCCGGGAACGCTACCTGCGGGATCTCGCCGCCACAGCGGACGGGGAGGGAAAGCCCGGCTGGGCCATGAGCGCCCTGGTCCGCGCCTTTCTTGAGGACGCGACCGACTGGAGCCGGAGCGACAGCCAGGAAAACTACTATTCCGCCTTTGTCGCCGCCCGCCGCTTTGTGCTTCCGATGAACCCCCCCCGGCTGGAACTGGATCACGCCGTCAGGCTTGTCTTTGCGGAACACGGCTTTGCGGTAAAGCGGGCCCGTTTCCCCATACGGCTGCGGGATCTGGAGGGCGGCGAGGACGGTGAAAACCCTTCGGGCGAGGGCCCCTCCCGGTCTTCCGCCAAGGGCGCGGCACGGGGCGCGGCCAAGGGCGCAGCACAGAGCGCGGCCCGGGGTGTAGCACAGGCCCGTGTTCAGGACCCCGCCGGTTCCCAGGCCCCCGGCTTGCGCGACCCTGCGGGCGACCCCGCGGGTGAGCCCGCCCCCAGGAAGCGGCCCCCCCGGGGGGGGGGGGAGGGGCCGGGCAAATGTGGTTGTGTGGGGTTGCCAGCATG
>JAISMQ010000022.1 GCA_031276685.1 Treponema sp.
CGCCAGGAAGTCCAGGAGGCGATGAAAAAGCTGCCGGAAAACCTGCGGATGGTGCTGATCTTAAAAGAGTATGGCGAGATGAATAACAAGGATATTGGCCGTACCCTGGGAATAAGCGAAGGGAATGTCAAAGTCCGGGTTTTTCGGGCCCGGGAACGGCTTTCCGCTATTCTGGAAGCGGCGGAACAGCGCCAGCGCGCTGGACAGCGTCCGGGGAAGGATGGTTCACATGTGCCCTGATCGTCAAATTCTTTCACTGTATCTGGATGGGGAATTGCCCTCGCCCTGGAAGGAAAAACTGGAGGATCACCTGGCCTCCTGCCCCGGCTGCCGGGCGCTTATCGGGTCCTGGGAACGGGTTTCCGGGGCGCTGCGGGCGGGGGGCGATGACCCCGGCCGGAAAGAGCGGGTCTGGGGGCGCATCGAGGCCCGCGCCGCGGCCCCGCGCGGGGGGCCGCCCGGGCGCTGGAGCCTGAGCCCGGCGGATCTCTGGCGCCGCAGGGTAAGCCTCCCCTTCCCCGCCGCCGCGGCGCTGGCGGCCGCCGCCGCGGCCTTTGTGTTCGTCCTCGGCTCGATGTGGCTGGCCCCCTCCCGGCGCGCCGCCGCCGATCTGCCCTTTGTTTCCATGGAGGCCGGGGGGATCGATATGGAGATCAAGGACATCCCCGCCGTTGACGGTACGGGCCTGCTCCAGTACCTGGGGAGCATGGATTCAAGCGAAATTATGATTATCCGCCTGCCCGAAAGCCGGAGTTTCCGCAGCGCCGGAGAGCCGAAGATCGTCAGGGCGGCGGATTATTCGCCGGGAAGGCCCGTGCAATGAACCGCCCCCTGCGTCCCTGCCACGGCCTTTTGGGCGGGATCGTATTTATCACGACGCTGGGCGCCGGTTTTGGCCAGGAACCTTCCCTGGAAGAACTGCTGCCGGGGCTCAGGGAGCGGGCGGTCGTTCTGGAGATCATTTCCCGCGTGGTGGACCGGAACCAGCAGATAGTCTGGAATTCGGTCAATTCCAAGGTAACGTTCCCCGGAAGGCCGGTACGGATAAACATGGTGGGGACCAACGTGGTTATGACCCTCCAGTTTACCCTCTTCTTCAGGCCGGGAAGCCCCGGAAACAGCAACGTGCTGGTGGCCCAGGGGCAGATCTGGGTGGACGTGCCGGACGAGGGGATCCGGTACCAAACCACGCTGCAGACTATACCGATAGAAGTCGGGGAGCCCATATTCTTTTTCCCCCTCGGTTCCCCCAACTCCCCGGAAGAAACGCGGATAGAACTGCAACTGGAGATCTGGCCCTACGAAGCCTACGACCGGCCGCGGCGGGAAGCCGAGGACCGGGACCGGAGGGAGCCCGGCGGGTCCGGCGCGGACGCGGATACCGGCGCGGATACGGACGGGCCGGGGGAAGGCGAAGGCCGGTGAAACGCGCGGAAACGCGCCTGCCGCGCACGCGGCCCGTCAAGCGGATCCCCCCCCTTCTGCTCTGCCCCCTGCTGTTTTCGTTACCCGTTTTGATCTCATGCGAAGACGAGGCGCCCGTCATCCGCAGCCTCGACCCCGCCATCGGCATGCTGGGGGAGCTGCTGAGCATCGAGGGGGAGCGTTTCGGCGGGGAGCGGGGGGAATCCTACGTCACCATTGCCGGGATTGCCCCGACCGCGTCTTCCTACGTCGAATGGGGGGATACCCTTATCAGGCTGCGCCTTCCCGAGTTCGGCGATTCCGGCCTGGTCCGCGTTCATACGGGGGCCGGGCGGAGCAACGCGCTGCTCTTTTCCAACCGGGCGACGATGCCGGCCCCGGTCGAAGGGGAGGATTTCGGCATCGGCCCCCGGATCAGTTCCATCGAGCCCGGCGCCGCCCAGGTAGGATCCCTGGTGTCCATTTTCGGGAGCGGTTTCGGCAATTCCCGCGAGCAAAGCGGTGTTTTCTTCGCCTGGGACGCGGAAAGCGCGCCGGGAACCCCGGCGGAGAACCGGAGCCCCGGCTTTGTCGAGGTTGTGGAAGGCGAGCTTGGCTACGACCTGTGGACCGACCGCGAGATCCGGGTCCGGGTGCCCGACGGGGCGGTAAGCGGGAACGCGGAGATCCGGACCGCCCGGGGCGTGTCGCGGCCCGTCTTTTTCGAGGTGTCGGGCAGGCCCGGGACCAAGACCTTCAAAAACAGGCGCAGCTACACCTTTAGCTATTCGGTGCAGGTACAGGCCCAGGAGGCCGCCGCGCCCAACACCCTGTACCTGTGGATACCCCGGCCGGCGGTTTCCGCCTCCCAGCGGAATCCGGAACTCCTCTCCCGGAGCGCGGAAAGTTTTGTGGAAAATTACCGGGGGACCAGCCTGTTCCGGCTGGTGGATCTGGAGGCGGATTCCACGGTGACGGTTGACCAGACCTGGGTTGTGGAAGTCTACGCCCAGGAGACGAACCTGCGCTACCAGCAGATCAAACAGGATACCTCCTCCCCCATCCACGCCGCCTATACCCGCGCCGAGGCCCTGATCCCCGCGGGCGACGGGCGGATCCTGGATCTGGCGGAAAAAATATGCGGGCGGGAGCGGAACCCCTACCTCAAGGCCCGGCGGATCTACGAATGGCTGGTCGCGGAGGCGGACATAGGCTCTCCGGAAAGCGCCGGGGTCCTGGAAGCGCTGGAACGGGGGAGCTTCGATTCCTACACCGCGTCGCTGCTGTTCTGCTCCCTGGCCCGCGCCGCGGGCGTTCCCGCCGTCCCCGTCTCCGGGGTCCTGGTCAGCCGGGGGGAAACTGTCCGGCACTGCTGGGCGGAATTCTGGATTGACGGCTTTGGCTGGACGCCGCTGGACATCGCCCTGGGGGCCGCTTCCGCGCCGCCGGGTTTCACGCTCAGGGAAGACGCCAAATCCTGGTATTTCGGGAATCTTGACAACCAGCGGATCGCCTTTTCCCGGGGGGAAAACGCGCTGGCCCAAATGGACCCCCGGGGGAGGACGGTGGCCCGGAACCGGGAATACGCCCTGCAGAACCTGTGGGAAGAGGCGGTCGGGGGGCTTAAATCCTATTCGTCCCTGTGGGGGGACGTGACGATTACCGGCATATACGCCCGGTAACGATATTCGCGCTTGAAAAGCGGAGGGCTTATGATAACGGTTATTTCCCTGGGGGGCTCCATCGTGGCCCCCGGCGGGGTGGACGAAGGCTACCTGGGGCAGTTCCTGTCCCTGGCGGACCGCCTGCTGCGGGAAGACGGCGATCGCAGGTTCGTCATCGTGGTGGGGGGCGGCGGCCCGGCCCGTTCATGGCAAAGGGCATACCGGAACCTGGCGCGGGAGCCCGCCGATGACGAGGCGGACTGGATCGGTATCATGGCGACCCGGCTTAACGCCCAGCTTGTCAAAGCCCTGCTGGGAGACTGGTGCCGCGAGGGCGTGGTGACCGATCCTACGCAGGTCGAAGCGTTTACCGGCCGGGTTCTGGTGGCCGCAGGCTGGAAGCCCGGTTTTTCCTCGGACTACGACGCGGTGATCCTGGCGGAGCGCTTTGGCGCGTCCCGGCTGATCAACCTTTCCAACATCGAGCGGGTCTACACCGGCGATCCCCGCACGGATCCGGGCGCGAAGCCCGTCGCGGCGATAAGCTGGGCGGATTTTATCCGCATGGTGGGGGACGAATGGGCGCCGGGAAAAAACGTCCCCTTCGACCCGGTGGCAAGCCGCCGCGCCGCGCAGATCGGCCTGCAGGTGCTGTTCGCGGCGGGAAAAGATCTGGGCAACCTGGAGGCGGTCCTGAAGGGCGGGGACTTCCTGGGCACCGTCATCGGTTAGCGGCCTATCACACCTGCGGATATTTCTGTAGTATTATTCACCAGTATGTTGCCTGTACTAAGTGACCGGATCAAGGTACGGGCAAAACCACAGCAAAGACGAGGAGAAGGAAATGGAAACTTCCGTACTGCAAAAACTACGTTACGCCTACCGCCCCAAACTGCCCGCCAGCCTTTCGCACAGTATCGCCGGCATCGGGGTGGAATACGGCGGGCCCACCGAATCGCTTTCGGATCAGGAGGCGCTGCGGGGGCTTTTCAAACATACCTACGGCATGCCCATTGTTACCTTTACCCGGGGCACGAACGGCGGCATCGGCCAAAAACTAAACGTGGGGGTTATCCTTTCCGGCGGCCAGGCGCCCGGGGGCCATAACGTTATCGCCGGGCTTTTTGACGGCCTGAAAAAGGGGAACCCCGAATCCGCGCTGTACGGTTTTCTGGGCGGCCCCGCGGGGCTTGTCGGCAACAAACCGGTGGAGATCACCGCGGCCCTGCTGGACGGCTACCGCAATACCGGGGGCTTCGACATGATCGGATCCGGGCGCACCAAAATCGAAACCCCCGAACAGTTCGCCGCCTCCCTGGAGACGGTGAAGAAGCTCGGCCTGTCCGCCGTCGTGATCATCGGCGGGGACGATTCCAACACCAACGCGGCCCTGCTGGCGGAGTACTTTCTGGAACAGGGATCGCCGGCAAAGGTGATCGGCTGCCCCAAAACCATCGACGGGGATCTAAAGAACGGGCCTGTCGAGATCTCCTTCGGCTTTGATACGGCAGTTAAGGTTTACAGCGAGCTTATCGGAAACATCGAACGGGACGCCAACTCCGCGAAAAAGTACTGGCATTTTATCAAGCTTATGGGCCGTTCCGCCAGCCACATCGCCCTGGAATGTGCCCTGCAGACCCGGCCCAACATCTGCCTTGTCTCCGAGGAGGTGGAGGCCCGGAAGCTTTCGCTCAAGCAGATCGTGGACGGCCTCTGCGATTCCATCGCCGGGCGGGCGGCCAACAAAGAGAACTTCGGCGTGGTGCTGATCCCCGAAGGGCTGGTGGAATTTATCCCCGAAATGAAGACCCTTATCGGGGAGCTGAACGACATTATGGCCGCCAACGAAGCCGAATTTGCCGAGATGGAACGGGAATCGTTCCGGGAGATCGTCGCCTGGCTTGCCCGCAAGCTTTCCGGGCCTTCGGAATCGCTGTTTCTGAGCCTCCCCGAAGAAATCGCCAAGCAGCTTCTGGCGGACCGGGACCCCCACGGGAACGTGCAGTTTTCCCGGATCGAAACGGAAAAGCTGCTTATCGGCATGGTGGAAAACGAGCTGAAGGCGCGGGAGGCCGCGGGAACCTACCGGGGCAAGTTCAGCGCCCTGGGCCACTTTTTCGGCTACGAGGGAAGGTGCGCCTTCCCCTCCAACTTTGACGCCGACTACTGCTACAGCCTGGGATTCGGCGCCTTCGTGCTGATAGCATCGGGGCTTACCGGCTACCTTTCCTGCGTGAGGACCCTGGGCGCCCCGGCGGAGCGGTGGATCGCCGGGGGCGTGCCCCTGACCATGATGAGGAACATGGAACACCGCCACGGATCGCAGAAACCCGTAATCCGGAAAGCCCTGGTGGACCTGGAGGGGGCGCCCTTTAAGGCCTTCGCCAAAAACCGGGACGCCTGGGCGCTTACAACCAGCTACCGCTACCCCGGGGCAATCCAGTACTTCGGCCCCCCGGAAATCGCGGACATCGTCACGGAGACCCTGAAACTGGAACACAGGTAGCAGTATGACACGGCTGTACGCGGCGCTTGGCGCCCTTATCGCGTTTTTTTCCGCCGTTTCCCCCGGCCTCGGGGCCCAGCCCCTTACAGACGGGGCCGCAGGGGATCGCGCCCGTCCCGCGCAGGCCGCCGGGGGGTCTATCCCCCTAAGGAAGATCACCGTCTTCTCGTCGGGGGTCTCGTTCTACGAACATTCGGGGGACATTACGGGGCCGGCGGTACTCAGGCTGTCCTTCAAGGCGGAGGCGCTGAACGACGCGCTAAAATCCATCCTGCTGCGCGATCCCGCGTCGGCCTTCCCCCTGATCAGCTACGCCCCGGAACAGGGCCTTCCGGAGCCGCTGCAAAGCCCGGGCATCGACCTGTCCGGCAATCCCGGTATCGCGGAGATCCTGGGGAGGCTGCGGGGGGAGGAACTGGAAGCCTACGCCCCCGATCCTATACGGGGGAGGATCCTGGCCCTTGAGTACCGGAGGGCCGCCGGCGGCGGGGCGGAACCCTGGCTTTCCCTGCTTACGCCCCAGGGGGTACGGCAGTTGAACCTGGCGGAGATCGTTTCGTTCCGCTTTGCCAGCGCCGCTCTGAACGCGGATCTGGAGCGGGCGCTGGACCTTGCCGCGGCCGCCCGTAATTCGCGGACCGGGGAGCTTGCCGTCACCCTTCCCGGCGGCGGAACCCGCCCGGTTTCCCTAAGCTACGTGATCCCCTCCCCCGTCTGGAAGGTCTCCTACCGGCTGGATCTGGGGGGCCGCCCGGCCCGTTTCCAGGGCTGGGCCATCGTGGACAACGACAGCGACGAGGACTGGCGGGGCGTGGAACTTTCCCTGGCGGCGGGGCGGCCCGTATCGTTTATCCAGAACCTCTACCCCCCCTACTCCCAGGACCGCCCTACCCTGCCCCTGTCCATCGCCGGAAGCGCCGCCCCCGCGTCCTACGCGCCCGCGCTGTCGGAGCCCCGGCCGCAGCAGCGGGCGGCCTACGGCAACACGGCGGAAAAATCCGTGATGGCGGAATCCGCCGCCGCGGCGGATTCCCTGGCCGCGCCCGCAGCCGCGCCGATCCCGGTTACCGGGGCGGATATGGCCGATCAGTTCAGCTTTACGCTGGACAGCCCGGTAAACCTGGACCGCCGGACCAGCGCCATGTTCCCCCTGTCGGACGGGGAGATCGCCGTCCGCAAATTCCTTATCTTTTCCGGAACCCAGGCGGGCCAGGCCCTCCACCCCAGCCTGGGGGCGGAGCTGACCAACACGACGGGCCTGCGCCTCCCCGCCGGCCCCGTTACGGTTTACGACGGGGGCGCCTACGCCGGGGACGCCCTGCTGGAATTCCTTAACCGGGACGAAAAGCGGCTTATCTCCTGGGGGGAGGATCTTTCGGTTACCGGGGTTCTAGCCTCCTCCTCCGTGAGAACCGTGACGGCGGTAAACCTGGGCGACGGGGTTATGACTATAAGCCGCAGGCAGGGTTACGAAAAAACCTACCGCTTCAAAAACACGGGGCCGGAAGCCAAAACCGTCGTTATCGAACACCCCGCCGTCCGGGGCGCCGTCCTTGCCGAACCGGAACGCTACGACGAAGCCACCGCCACCGCCTACAGGTTTATCCGGGAACTCCCCGCCGGGGGGCCCGGCGCGGGGGAAATGGAACTGCTGGTCCGCGAGGAGGTCCCCCTTTCCGAGCGGATCTCCCTGCTGAACCTGCGGCCCGACGCGCTGGCAAGCTACTCCGCAAGCCAGGAGATCCCCCCCGCCGTCAGGGCAAGCCTGGCGGAAGCGGTGGGGCTTAAGTGCAGGGCGGAGGACGCGGAAAAGGCGCGGGCGGAAACCGAGGCCCGCAAGAGCGGCCAGGTTTCCGAACAGGACCGGATCCGCGGAAACCTGGAGGCCGCAGGGAGCGGAACCCCGCAGGGCCAGGAGTACCTGCGCCGCCTTGCCGCGCTGGACGCGGAGATAGACCGCCTGAACGAAGACCTGGAACGGCAGAGGGCCGGGGCGCGGGAAGCCCAGGCCGCCTACGAGGAGTACCTGCGGAAGCT